>JBBIRN010000001.1:0-36865 GCA_037441785.1 Candidatus Aminicenantota bacterium
TCAATATTTTTTTCCAGTTGGCTTTGATAATTTCAGCCAGCATCTTTCGCCTCTTTTTTTGAAATTATGCTCATCTTATTTCATCTTATTAAACAAGACGAAGGGCAGCCAAAGAATTTCTCATGAAGCATAAATCTGGGGAAGAGATTTTTTGAAATTATTACCTTATTCCCTATTTTTTAAAAATTATTTTCTGCGTGAGAAAAAAAGCGGGTTTTAGCAGTCATTCTATGTTAGGGAAAAATTGGTAAACAGGAGTTTGCTATGGCTGCGGCCAGGAAAACAGTTGTTTACTTAAAAACTGGCGATGGTGAGCTTTTTACGGGGAAATTCTTTTCCAAAATGCTGACATTAAACTTGCCTTTATGGAAAACGAAGCTCGCGAGCAGAAAATTTTCTGAGGAGGTAAAAATGAGGAAAAAAGGTTTAATCAACACCATCGTCGTGCTGCTGCTTCTTTTCACCGTTTACGGCACCCTGGCCATGCCTTTAAAGGCGGCAGTCGAACAAAAAGAAGAACCGAGCACCAACTGCTTTGCCCAGTTTGAAAAGTGCACGCAGAAGGTGAGGACTTCTTTTATTGGAGGCACGGTTGGCTACCTGGACTGCGAACTGGCCCTAGCCCGCTGCATCAAGAAGGCTCTTTTAGATTAAAAGAAGCCTGAGGGAAAAAGTGGAAATCGTAAGCCGGTCAGAGAAGGGGGTGGAGGACACTCCCTTCTCTATCATTTTTAAAATTTTTGCTATGGAGCAAGGGAAAATGAAAATTTTAAGAAAATTGTTTTTAGGGATGGTGATAAGTTTGCTCACTGGTTTTTGGGGATTGAGGGCTGAGAATAAAGTTGTAGAAAAAGTAATCAGCGTCTCTGAAGATAAATCCTTTGTCGTGAACGTGGTCCCAGGAGCCCTGCTCAGCGGGCCTTCCCGCTTGGAAACAGCTGGTGGCCGGATTTATATCCTGGATTCAGAAGAAAGCCAGGTTAAGGTTTTTGATTTTACCGGTAAGTTTGTCCGGGCTATAGGTCGAAGAGGCAAGGGCCCCGGAGAATTCAGCCGCCCGGAAGGCTTTTTTGTTAACCGAAGCAGGAAGATTATGGGAGTGGCTGATACCGGAAACCGCCGGATACAGGTGGTTAATGAAGAAGGGCAACTCCTAACTTCTGGCAAACTGACTTATCCACCCTGCGGGCTGAGCCAGATAGATGATAAGTACTATGTAGCAAGTTTTCCCGGAAGCAGCGTAACTTTAGGCGAGGAACCTCTAATTAACGTCTATCAACCGGATTTTAAGTTTGAGAAGGGCTTTTATAAAGCTATCAAGACCGAAGACCTGATGTTGAACATGTTGATCAACACCATCCTGATTAAAGCTGACCGGGCCGGAAACCTGGTCTGTGCCCACCAGTTTGGTTTGAATAAGATTTTAGTTTTTGACCCTCAGGGGACAATGATCAAAAATTTTGAGATTATTTACAAGGGGGAAAAGCCCGAGGTCCCGGTTCTAAAAATGAGGATTAGAAGTGACCGGGATGCGCAGAAGATGCCTTATATTCTGGCAGACATGACTTTTGATGCCCGCAATTATTATTATTTTCTGGGCGGCGAGATGGGCCAGGGCCCGGATGGAAGGACAGAGAAAGGACGGGAAATTTATAAATACGATAGCCAGGGCCGTTACCAGGGTACCATAATTTTGCCCTGTGAAGCCAGGTTGATAGCCATTGGTGATGACGGAGCTCTTTATCTGGTGGATGATAACTACGAGCTCAGGAGGTTTGTCTTCAGGGGGAAGTGATGGTGAGGAAATGGTTTGTTCCTATGTGATTTTTCCTTCTTCTTTCTATTTCATTATTCTGGGGCTGGACCGGGCGATGCGAATTAGCTGAATGCCAGAAGATAAATCAGGAATTAATGGCCGAGATAAAAAAAGGAATTTACCAGGCGGAAGAGAAAAATTACCTGGAAGAAGGTGATAGTTTAGCTTCTCCTCTGATTCTAAGCTCACTTGACGGACAGGCGGTTTACCTGATTATAAACCGGGTTTGGTTTCTGATGTTTATCAGCACGGCCTGTCCGGCATGTCTGGAAACAGCCCAGGATGTCTACAGGGAGCTGGCCGGGTACCAGGAAAACGGGCTGGAGATAATTTCCCTCAGTCGAGATATTGTGGAAGATTTAAACGAGCTGGTTAAATCAAAGTACTGGTCGATTCCTGTGGTCCGGGATGCCAGCAGCCAGGCTTATCGGTTGTTCCGGGTAGGAGCCGAGCCCTACTTTGTGTTGATTGACCGGTGACGGGTTAGTTTTAAAGCTGATGCCCTCACCTTTGAAGGCCGTTGGCCTGAGCTGGACGGTTTGATTAAAAAAAGCTCTGGGCAGGTGAAAATTACCTATTTAATTACCGAACTTTCCAGATAAAAAGCCCTGGAGCTAATTCTTGAGCGCCATTCGCCAGCGCCCGGGTGTGGGCTCTGTTTTCCTGCCATTCAGAAGAAAGTTCCGGCAAGCGCAAAAGGTTAATTAACAAGCATGTTGATTGCCAAAAAGAAGGAAAGAAGAATATATTAATAGGTGAGGCAACAAACAAAAATTTAAAAACGGGAAGATTTCTTTTAGAAAAGAAGAGTTCAAGCACTGGTGGAAGAGACAGATGGAGAAAGAGGCTGGTCATCTCGGTTAGACGCTGGAAATCAGGCTGGGGCGGGTGATGAAATTCATAGCTGATTGTATGGTCGGGAAACTGGCCCGCTGGCTGCGCATTCTGGGCTTTGATGTAGCTTATTTTCCAAGAATTGAGGATGATGAATTAATTAACCTGGCAGCCAGTGAAAAACGTATCATTTTGACTCGGGACCATGAACTCATAGCCAAAGCCAAAAAGAGGAAGTCTCTGTCCGGCAGAGTATTGCTGATAGAGAGCGAAAAGTGGGAAGAACAGGTAGAACAGGTGCTGGAACATTTTAAGCTGCGCCCGAAAATTGACCCCAACTCACGCTGTCTGGAATGCAACGAGAAACTGAAATTTTTGCCAAAAACGCGGGCAAAAAACCTGGTCCCTCCTTTTGTTTATGAAAAAGCAGAAGCCTTTGCTCTGTGCCCGAAATGTGGCCGCGTTTTCTGGAAGGGCACCCATTTCCGTGACATGGAAAAAAAGATTTCTCGCTTCCAAAAATAAATTTCTTCTGGTGCGTTTAGCCTGGTAGACAAAAAGTTTAGTTCCAAAAAGATAATTAATTAGGCTAAACAACTGGGCAAAAATTTATTGATTTCTGAGTAAATGATGTAATAAACTGGGAACAGTCGGTTTGGAAATTTAAAGATTTTCTCACCGGGCATTTAATTTCCTAAGAGGAGGAATTATGAAAAGGTTAGGAGCGGGGCTTTTGCTCATTCTTTTTGCTCTAAGCCCAGCAGTTTGGGCTCAGTTGGTTAATCCGGCTCAGAAAAAGGCTGACCAGGTTAAAAAGCTGGAAATAATTGAGCCGACCAGCATTAAACTCAACCGGACGGAAGTTTATGTCTTTTACAATCGGGGGTTAGTCACAGCTTCCAAGGAAGGCTATAAGCTGGTTGCAACTATACTTCCAGAGAATGCCACTAATAAGAATGTTATCTGGGAATCAAGCGACCCAACAGTGGTGGAAGTGAGCAAAGATGGTTATCTGACACCAAATAAACTTGGTTCAGCCGTGATTACAGCTACGGCTCAGGCCAATGGTATTAAGGCTCAATGCCGGGTCTATGTGCAGCGCCGGAACCATCCTTTTGGCAATACCGTAAGCAATCTGAATAACTTGGGTTATCTGGCTGTTCAGAATGACTGGATATATTTTGCCAATCCTTCATTCGGCATGGGACTTTACAAAATGAAGCTGGATGGTAGTGAGAAACAAATGGTATTGAAAAATACCATTTATCATACTGGCTGTATAAATGTTATTGGTAACCAGATTTATTATCTGGCCAGTGGGTCGTGGGTTCATAAAGTTGATATTTATGGAGAAAATTTAAAAGTGTTAAATCCAGCTCTTGCAGCCATACATATCTTAGCTGTCCCGGGCAGAGTTTTCCATCTTTCTGAGCGGCCGAACACAGGATATGGTGTTTACTATGTTGATACTGAAGGAATGAATAGAAATGTACTTGATTGGGAATTCCCCCAGAGCATATGGAGGATTGCTGGAATTGATGATTGGTTTGTTTTTGCGGATGGAAGAGGAGACATTTATTACATACGCAAGATAAATAATACGCAGTGGTCTGAACCTGATAAGATATCTGGAGAAGGTCAATGGAATTTTGTGCTTGAGACATTCTCTGTTGGTGACTATGTAGATGCAGCTGTTAGTCCGGCGTTTGTTTATGTGATTGACTATAAGATGAATTCCATTAAAAAAATCGGGCCTGTAGGCGATAAAAAGAAGAGGAAAACTGAAGTACTATTTAGAAGCCAGGGGCAGGAGCCTATTAAAGGATTGGCTGAGTCTGAAGATTGGTTGTTCTATTCTACTGAAGGTGTTTTAAGTAAGATAAAGAAAGACGGGACGCAAAACCAGATAATAGATAACCGCTTGCCGGCCGGGCAACATTTTCTTTTTCCGGTCAGGACGGGCAATAATCCCAATGACCTGTGGATTTATGTTTATACTCTTGACGCCAACAAAAAATTCAGCCTGTTCAAGATTCGGCACGACGGGATGGGCAAAACCAACATCTAAAAAAATGGGAACACTTTCTATATTTCCTATTTTTTTTTCTGGAAAACTTAGAACCTGATAATTGTTGGCCAAGGATGTTTGCCAAGTATTTGTAAATAATTTGAAGGGTATGAACAGCAGCCAGCCGGCCAAATTTTTTCTAATTTAGTATTGCTTTATTTCCATATATTTATTTGGTTTGGCTTTTGCCCTTGAATTACTCATCCCGCTGCTAAACCAACTTGCAGCCAGTCAGAATGATTCTGCCAAAATAATTCTGGACCTTTAGACGAAGGCCCAGAAGTCTCAGGGCCTTAGCGGTCCATTATCTTGAGCTTCAAGATGCTATGATAAAAGTAATCAGGTGGAGTTTTCCCTTAAAAGTAAAATTTAGCAATTAGGGGAATAAAAAATGATTTTATGGCCAGCTGGTTTAAATGTTTTCCCTGTGCCCTAAATTGATCTGCCAAGACAGCCGTCGCCTTTCTCGTTGACCTGGCAAACCAGATTGAGTTATCTTTGGTAGGCACTGAATAATTGGGGAGGGCACAATGAAAGTTAAATTTTTAGCCCGGATAAAGAGAGCCGGGACCTGGCCTCTTTTTCTAATTTTCCTCCTTATTCTTGAGATGTTTTTAAATGGCCAGGCTTGGGCTTCAAGCCCAGAGAGAAAGGCGACTATTTTCAAATATAGCCAGCAGCAAGAAATAAAAATTCCTTATTCTGACGAAGAACTTTTCACTTTTGGGCGCCCATCGGTCTACAGCGGTGAACAACTGCGAGAGATAGCTTTTCCCCTCGGCGGTATCGGCACCGGAACCATCTCGCTCGGCGGCCGTGGTAATCTTCGCGACTGGGAAATTTTTAACCGCCCGGGCAAGGGCATTAATTTTCCTTTCACTTTCTTTGGCATCTATGTTGAGGCCGGCGGGAAAAAATTCAGCCGGGTTCTGGAAAGCCAGCTCTTTCCACCTTACACCGGCGGCCACGGCTACCGCCGCGAGGAAGTTCCGGGTCTGCCGCGCTTTCGTCAGGCCGTTTTCCGCGGCGAATACCCCATGGCTGAAGTGGAGCTAACTGACCCGGAGCTACCGGTTAAAGTTACCCTGGAAGCTTTTAACCCCTTTATCCCCGGCGAGGCTGAAAACTCCGGCTTGCCTGCGGCGGTGCTTAAGTACCGCATAAAAAACCTGACTGACCATGAGCTCAAAATAACTCTGGCCGGCTCCGTAGCCAACCCCATCGGTTTTGACGGTCAGGGTGAGTTTAATTCGCTGTTCAACGCCGCTTTTGGCCAGAACCTAAACCGGCTGGTCAAAGGGCCGGTTTCCGGGCTCTATTTTCTTTCCAAAAAAGTTCAGCCCGACTCTCCGGCCTACGGCACTCTGGCTCTGGCCACCACCTGGCCAGATCTCACCTACATTACTCACTGGGTCAGGGGCGAATGGTGGGACGACCTGCAGATTTTCTGGGATGATTTTTCCGCTGATGGTCAGCTCCGTGACCTGGCTGAGGAAGACCCTTCCCCTGATGGCCGAACCGATGTTGGAACGCTTGGACTCAAAGCTGTCGTCCCGGCCGGGGGCGAAGTGGTTTTACCTTTCGTCATAAGCTGGCATTTTCCTAATTTCCTTGATTATTTTGATGTGGTCAGCGAGCAGCGCGGCCGGGTTTATCATCCCCACTACACCGCTCGCTTCAAAGATGCCTGGGAAGTGGCTGAATATCTTTTTCAGAACCTTGAGACGCTTGAAAGCAAAACCCGCCATTTCCGCGAAACTTTCTTTTCCTCCAGCCTACCAACCTATGTTCTGGATGCAGTTTCCAGCCAGGCTTCTATCATCCGTACCCCAACCTGCCTCTGGCTTGACGACGGCCGCTTCTTTGCCTTTGAGGGCTGCAGCGACCGCTCCGGTTGCTGCCCGCTCAACTGCGCCCACGTCTGGAACTATGCTCAGAGCCTGGCCTTTCTTTTCCCCGAGCTGGAGCGTTCCATGCGCGAGACTGATTTTCTGGTAAACGTCAAACCTGATGGCTCCATGGTCTTCAGGACCAGCCTTCCGCTTGGCGAAAAATACTGGAACTTCAAACCGGCGGCTGACGGCCAGCTCGGCCGCCTAATAAATCTTTACCGCGACTGGCAGATAAGCGGCGACCTTGCCTTCCTCAAAAAGCTCTGGCCCCAGGCTAAGAAAGCCCTGGAGTATGCCTGGGTCGCCTGGGATAAAGATCGTGACGGACTCCTTGAAGGTGAGCAGCACAACACCTACGATATTGAATTTTACGGCCCCAATTCTATGCTCAGCGGCTTTTATCTAGGGGCACTGGAAGCCGGAGCCCGAATGGCTGAAGCCGTGGGGGATAAGAAGGCAGCAGCTCAATACCGCGAAATTTTCCGGCGCGGCCAGAAAAATTATGAAAGCCAGCTCTGGAACGGTGAGTTTTTCATCCAGAAATATGACCAGGCTCTGCAGAAAAAATACCAGTACGGTGAAGGTTGCCTTTCTGACCAGCTCCTCGGCCAGTGGCTGGGAATGGTCGCCGGCCTCGGCCGTTTCCTGGATGAAGCTAAAATCAAAAAAGCTCTGGAATCAATCTACCGCTACAACTTCCGGGAAAACTTTTATGATTTTGCCAACGTCCAGCGCACCTACGCCCTGGCTGACGAAAAAGGACTTTTGCTTTGCAACTGGCCTCGCGGCGGCCGTCCGCCGCTTCCTTTCCCGTACTCAGATGAAGTCTGGACCGGCCTGGAGTACCATGTGGCCAGCCATCTGATTTATGAAGGAATGGTCAAAGAAGGTCTGACCCTGGTGAAAGCTGCCCGCCAGCGCTACGACGGCCGGCGCCGCAACCCCTGGGATGAAGTGGAATGCGGTCATCATTACGCCCGGGCTATGTCCTCCTGGGGCCTGCTTCTGGCCCTGTCCGGGTTCAACTACTCAGTGCCTGAGGGGCGGCTCGGATTTGCTCCGGCTCTTCGTCCGGAAGATTTTCGTACCTTCTGGTCTCTGGGCTCCACCTGGGGCTTCTATGAACAAAAGGCAGGGGCAGAAAACACTTTTAGCTGTATGCTTAAAGTTGAAAACGGCCCGTTTGAGCTGCGCGAATTCACCTTTGAGCTTCCGTCCCTTTTGGCCGGGAAGAAGATCAGGTCCATTGAGTGCCTGGCCAATGGTGGGAAAATAAAGTCGTCTTTTGAACAGGCTGGCTCCAGAATTAAGATTAAGTTGCCGCGGACCAACCTTCAGGCCGGCAGCTCTTTGACGATTAGGGTGCATTAAGGTAGCCGCTGCGGGTCCCGGGCTCTCTCACAGGTTCAGCTTTTAAAAATTTTAAACGCCCGGCTTATTTTAAACTTTCCAGCAACTGCTCAAGCCGTTCTACGTGCTTTTCGTCTTCTCCGGCCAGCACCCGGAAAAGCTTTTTTAGACTTTCATCCTGGATTTCTATCAGAGTGTTAAGATGAATTTTCTCAAACTCTCTTTTCAGCTCCCTTAATTCTTCCAGCATTTGAGGGAGGAGCAGCTTTCTGTTCTCTATTTTAGCCAGCAGCTCCTGAGCTTTTTTTAAGCCCAGAAGCATTTCTTCCTCAGAGATGGCTGGCTGGCCAAAAACTTCCGGCGCTTTGGTCAGATAATTTCGTCCCGTTCTTAGCAGGTTGACGTGTTGCTGTTCTTCCTCAGCCAGGCGAGCTAACTCCTTGCCGATGTTTTCTTCAGGCGAAAGGTTAGCCGCCAGACGGTAGATTTCACCAATGAGGTTTTCCAGCTCAATGGCCAGGGTAACAATTTTGGCTAAGCTCATCTTCTCTCTTTCAGCTCGTTTTCAAGCCAGGTTTTTTAGAATTAAAAGATAAACTAATTCAGCTTCTAAATCAATAATCTCAGGCTTGACAACAAGTATTTTTGTTTTATAATGTGAGTGAATATTCACTAACAGGATAAGGGTCATGAAAAAATCCGTCTTTTTCCAGGCTCCGGACAGTCGCAAAGGAGATATCATTACTTCCGCCCTGCGCATCATTGACCAGAATGGCATCAAAGCTCTGACCATCTCCCGTCTGGCTAAAGAAGTGGGTTTTGTAGAATCAGCTCTTTACCGGCATTTTAAATCCAAAAAAGACCTGATTCTGTTTATCATTGATAACATTCTCCAGGAAGCCAGGAGTCATTTTAGAGAAGTGGAGGAAGCCGGCCAGGAAGCAGTTGAAGCCCTGCGCAGCCTACTTTACCTCCATCTTAATTTCCTGGAAGAGTACCCAGGTATTTTCAAGATAGTTTATTCTGACGAAATTCACCTCGGGGATCAAGAATTACAGGATAAGATTAACAGTCTGATTTCGGAAATAATTATTTTTATAAAAAAGGTTATCCAGAAGGGCCGGGCCGAGAAGAAGTTAAAAACTGACCTGGACGTGACCGTGGCGGCCATGCATTTTCTTGGCCTGGTTTACACTGCTTTTTCTTACTGGACCATAAAGAAAAGGAAGGTGTCGTTGAAGAAAATCTCCCAGGCTCTCTTTGAGCAGTACTTGATGGGTGTTAAAGCTCAGTAGGGGTTTATTTTAAAAGAAAGAGCTGAGAATGAAAGGATGGCTTTTCGCTTTTTAGTGAGTGAGCCTTCACTCTTGAGCACCTGGAAGATAAAGGCTGAATAAGGGAGGAGGCGAACATGGAGAAAATCTGGGCCCGTGGCCTCAAGTTCAGCTGGCTGATTATTTTCCTTATCCTCGCCCTAACCGTCTTTTTTGCCTTACATTTCAAATACATCCAGTTCCAGAATAAATTTACTTCCTGGTTACCCCAGGAGGACCCAGTGGTCAAGCTGCTCCTGGATACTGGAGAAAAGTTTGGTTCTAACGAGCTGGTGCTGGTAACCATTAAGGCCCGGACTGGAGAAACGTTCCGTCCGGAAATTCTTCAGGCCTTGAAAAAGGCTACCGAAGAACTCAAGCAGCAGAAGGAAGTTTTTTATGTCACCTCTCTGATTACTGCCCCGCACGTAGAAAGAGCCGGAGATGAGGTAGTGGTTAAAGATTTTCTTGATGAAATTCCCGTGTCTCAGGACGAACTAAACCAAAAATTAAAAGAAGCCCTCCTCAAAGAAAATTATGTTCACACGTATTTGTCACCGGATGGTCAGTGGCTGGGCGCAGCTGTTTATCTCCGGAGTGGGGTGGACAGTGCCGCGGCTTTTGAACAGGTGGTTAAGCGAATTATGGAGAAGCATCTTGGAGAAAAAGCCGAGCTCCATTATTCAGGGGAGCCCTGTTTTACTTATTATGCTGACTTCTACCTGAAAAAAGATTTGCGGGTGTTAATCCCCATCATCATCCTGACGGTTCTGTTAATTCTTTATTTAAGCTTCAGAACACTGCGCGCGGTTTTCCTGCCTTCTCTGGTGGTTTGGCTGTCCACAGCCTGGGTGTTCGGGCTGATGGGCCTTTTCCGTGTACCCATGAACCTGATGACTCCAGCCCTGCCGGTTCTGCTTATCGGGTTAGGCTCAGCTTACGGCCTGCATCTGGTAAATGCTCTGGAACAGAATAAGCACGAAGGCCTGAGCCGGTCTGAGTGGGTGGCTCAAAGTTCCAGCCGGGTGGCTTTGCCTATTTTTATGGCCGCGGCTACCACCGCGGTGGGCTTTGCCTCTTTTCTTACCGCCAAGTTGGGACTGGTTTATAATTTCGGCATTTTTGCTGCGGTCGGTATTATGCTGGCCATGGTTATTGCCTATGCTCTTATTCCCTCGGTCTTCTATCTTCTTCCTGAAAGACCGGCCAAAAACAGAGAAAGAACCATTTCTCTGGTAAACCCCCAGTTTTTTCGCTGGCAGGCCGCCAAGGTCATCAAATACCATAGAGTCATCATCGTGGCCACGCTGGTAGTGTTAATTTTCTTTGTTATCTGGATTCCTCGGATAAAAAGGGAAGTGAATTTCACCAGCTACTTCCCCGCGGATAGTGAGCCACGTCAGGCAGACCGGATTGTTCGCAGCCATTTTGATGGGGCTTCTCCGCTCAGCCTTTATTTTAAGACGGCCAACTTGAAATCAGCCTCCGCTCTGAGAGTTCTTAGAAGGGCAGAAAATTTCCTGTTTTCCCTGCCTGATTGCGGCTTGCCGCTCTCCGTGGCTGACCTGGTGGAAGAACTCAACGAGAAAATGAACGGTCGTTACAGCCTGCCCGAAACTGACGGCCAGGTAGCCAACCTGTGGTTTTTCCTTGAAGGGCGGGATGAGCTTCGCCAGTTAATAAGCGATGATTTTACTGAAGGCTTGGTCTTTTCCCGCACTTCAGCCACCAGAACAGAAAAACACTGGGCCCTGAGGCGGGCCATCAGTAATTTTTTGAGCCAGGAAATGCAGCAAAAATTTAAAGCCGTATCCCTGGATGGTCTTTCTCCCGAAGTGGCCGCGGAGCTGAGAAAAAAAGAAGCTTACTACCTTCTGGAGGAGCTTGAATGGCTGCTCAGCCGCTACGCTCCCGGGCAGCAAATGCCGCGGGCTGAAGTTCAGAAGCGGCTAGAAAACATTCTGGATAGCTGGCCAGCAGTTTCGGACCAAGAAGTTGTAACAGAATGGCGTTCAGAACTGGAAAAGTATATACGGCCAGAGTCCTTTGATTTTGCCCTCAGCGAAAGCGACGCCAGAAAACTAATTGCTCAATTGACAGATGCTCTGGCCAGGAACCATTCTACCAGGGAAGATTTTCAGATAGTCCTGAAGAGCGTGGTGGCAAAAAATCAGTACGACGAGGAGACCGCCGGAAGAGTTGTTTCCACCCTTGAGTTGAGGCTTAAGGAAGCCAGAGAAAAAGTTGCTCTGGAAAGAGAAAAACAAGCCCTCTGGCCTTTGATTCCAGAGCCAGCGCGGCAGAATTCTAATTTCCTCAGGCGGTTTGAAGGGCTGCTGCTGGAAATAAACGACGAGCTGGTAGTGCTGCCAGAAAAGAATCTTGGCCCGGTGGAGCAGACCGCAGCCGGTAAGGTCAGGGAAGTTACTTTTGACCGCATTGATCAGAGCGGCTTGCCTCCAGCTTTAACTCAGCTTGACCACTACCTTTTTGTCTCTCAGCTTCAGTCTTTTGCTCTGGCGCTGCTGCTGACTTTTATCATCATGCTGCTCATCAGACGTTCCTTGAAGCTGGGGCTTACTTCCGTAACTCCGATTGTTTTCACCCTGGGTGTGGTTTATGGATTTTTTGGCCTGGCCGGGGTGGAGCTTGATTACGTAACCATGATGGTGGCTTCAGTGTCTATCGGCGTGGGTATTGACTACTCCATTCATTTTGTCCATGGAGTGATGATGGGCTTGAAGCAGGGCAAGAGTATGGAAGAAGCCATAACCCTAGCTTTCCAGGAAAAGGGCGCGGCCATCATGGCCAATTCTCTTGCGGTGATGCTGGGGTTTGCCGTGCTGCTGCTGGCTTCTATGAGTCCGTTGCGCACTTTCGGTGGAATAATGGTTGGTTCAATGTTCCTAGCTGCTCTGTCGGCTCTGACTATTTTGCCCGCTTTGTTGTTGCGGGTGAAGGTTAAATAACGCAGGAGAAAATAAAATAATTCATTCCTGAGATGGGTTTAAATTAAAGATGAGAAAAGAGGAGGTAATCATGAGAGGAAAAGAAGGAATCAGAAAAAGAAACAACCATCGTTCCTGTGCCATGATGTTTGGACTTCTTATGTTATCGGTCATTCTGAATTTGAGCTCCAGGACCAACCTCCTGGCTCAGGACCGGGGGCAGGAGATACTCAAGAAAGTTGAAGCTCGAACCATCGGTGAGCTTGCTCCCTCGGACATCCAGGCCCGGGTGGTTATGATTATCAGGTCGCCGAAGGGAGAAGAAAAAAGGCGGGAGCTCATGGTCTGGACCAAAAACAACCCCACCGGCGATGACTGGCGGTTGATGAAGTTTGTCTCTCCCGCGGATATCAAGGACCTGGGACTGCTGGTCCTGGCTGATGACCAGATGTACCTTTATCTCCCAGAATTCCAGCGCGTCCGGCGCCTGGCTTCCCACAATAAAAAGGAAAGTTTTGTCGGTTCGGATTTTTCTTATGATGACCTGGGTACCTCTGGTTTTTCTGCCTTTTTTGTGCCCCAATTCAAGCAGGAAACTGAAAAAACCTGGGTACTGGAGTTAAAGCGGAAGCCGGAAGCTAAAAAACAGTATGCCAGAATTATCATGACCGTGGACCGAGAAACAGAGTTGCCGGTGCGGCTGGAGCTTTTTGATGATACCGGCTAACTTTTCAAAGTGGAAACTCAGGAAAATAGCCGGGTGGGCAAATACTGGATACCGACCAAGTTCATAATGGAAAACGTGAAGGCCGGAAGCCGCACGACCATGGAGTTGACGGAAGTGAAGGTTGACCAGAACCTGAGCCCGGAAATTTTCACGGAGCGGAACCTGAAAAGAAGCCTGGTCAAGTAAGAAAGTAAGAAAAAAGAAGGAAGAAGTAAGAAGAAAAGAGAAGAAGGTAAACGACCTTAACCAGGGAACAGCCAAAATGACGGCCAAAAATTTTTACTAATAAGCAGTGGAAAGGAGGAGGGAAATGAAAAGACAGACGCTTGTTTCTTTGATAAAAAATATGGGCAGAGAGAAAATTTCGGCCCGACCTGTCAGACAGCCAGCTGGGAAGCGGCTAATTCCTACAATAATAGTAGGAATTGGGCTACTTCTGTTTTCTGGCTCCAGCGCCTGGGCCCAGGTGAAGTATGATTTTTCCGGTATGGTCAAGTTATTCCTCTCCTGCTATGTCAGCCAGAATCAGGCTGGCCCATACTTCTTCCACGAAAGCGGCGATTTTGCTTTCAAGCGTCTGGAAGGCCGCTTCCGGCTGAAAGCCGCTGTGTCTGATAATGTCTCGGCGGAAGTGAGACTTGACGCTTTTTCCCGGCCGGATGCGCTTTTCTCCAACCGGAGTTTTCCAGAAGCTGGCCTGCTGGCCGGGCCGGGGCAGAGCGAGCCTTTTGAACTTTCGCTCTACGAGGCTTTTATCCGAGTTAACCACTTTCTGCTGAAAAACCTGGACCTGGTGGTCGGCAATCAGAGAATTCAATGGGGCACGGCTGATAAGTTGAACGTCATTGACAACTTAAACCCGATAGACTTTGCCAATTACCTGACCTTTGACCCGGATTATTACCTTGAACGCCGGCCGCAGACGGCTCTGAACCTGGAATATTACCCCTTTAAAGACAGCAAACTTCAGCTGGTCTGGTTGCTCAGCAGACAGTATTCACCTCTGCCGGCGGGCTTTTCGGAAATGCTAAAAACCAACCTGGCCGCTCTGCCTGAACCTCAGGTCAACCTGGAAACCGAAACTTCCAGCTTGAAGCACACCAATTTTGGGCTGCGCTTTTCTACCGTGCTGTTCAATGTTGATGTTGGCTTAAGCTATTACCGGGGGAATTACAGCCTTCCCTACATTCAGGGAGTTGAAATAAGCCCGCCCTACCAGCCAGGGCCAACGCAGGTTTATTTCCGTTATCCCGAGAAACAGGTTTTGGGCCTGGACCTGGCTGGAGAAATAAAATCAGTGGGTTTCTGGGCCGAGCTGAGCCGCACCAGACCGGACAAAAAACTGGCCTGGCTGGATTCCTTTATCTTTGTTGGCCCACAAGTTTTGCCCGTTAACGTTGAATTTCCCCTGATGGATAGCTATTACTGGCAGTGGGTGGTTGGTGCAGATTACACTTTTTCTGTGGCTGATGGCCTTTATGTTAATGCTCAGTATCTGCACGGGTTGTTTGATGAGGTGGCCTTCAGTCCTCTGGCCAGAAATTATTTTGGACTGCGCCAGGGCATGTGGTTCGGGCAACTTCAGGATTACCTGGCCGGACGGGCGGAGTTGAGACTGCTGAAAAGCGACCTTAAGCTGAGTCTTAATTCCATGGTGTCATTTAACTCTAACGAGACCACCAAAGCCTCGGCCATTCTTTACCCGAGCGTAGAATACAAGATTCACGACGCCTTTTATCTTCAGGCCGGCGGCATCCTGGCTTTCGGCGATAAAGACAGGTCAAAGTTTGGCAGCTTCAGCCGCGACCGGATAGTCTACTTGATGACCAAAGTCTCCTTTTAAAAAATGGGGACACCTTCTATATTTCCATTTTTTCTGTGACCCAGCTGGTAGAAAATGGGGACAGGGAAAATGGCGACAGAAAAGGGGACACAGAAAATGGGGATAGAAAATGGGGACTTAATCTATATTTCCGATTTTCTTTGGCTTCCGCGGTGGGAAATAACTCACCCCGGGGAAATTAGAGACTCTCTAAATTTGTAGGGAAACTGGGCACGGTCGGGGAATAGGCAGGCCATAAAAGTGGCCATGCTTTAAAAGTTGTTATTTTCTACCACGACCATTTCCCCTTATTCACCAGTTTTCTTGTTCCATTATTTTAATAACGCAAATGTAAACAAAATTGTTGGACACGATAAGTTCCTCTCTGTTTTTGCCGCGGTAGATGGATGAAACATAAATTGATTTTCCTGCGGTTTTGACCTTGTTTAAGGTTCAGGTAGGTTCGGTGGGTGCCTTTCGGGTTAGTCCATCAGGTTATTCCCGAGCAGGTAAGTCATTTGCTCTTCACCCGTCTTTAAAGCCAGAAATTGGGGTTTAAGTATTATGTCCCCCATTTCCCTAATGTCTCCCGTTTCCCTAATGTCCCCCCGTTTCTCCCGTTTTCCTGATTGAAGGAAGCAGGAGAAAAATATAAACTTAGATTATAAAAAATGCGTAGAAGAGAAGTCTGGGTCTTTTTTTTGCTGCCATATTTTCTGGTCCTGGGCCTCTTTACCCTTATGTCCCACCTTAACCGGCAGGCCATCCAGCATGGCGTGGAAAGCCTGGCCAAAGAACAGCTTCAGGCCACGGCTGCAATTTTAAAAGCTAATATCAAAGAATACATAGAAGCCAAAGGTTCACCTGAAGGTGCGCTGGATAAATTCACTCAACTGGAAGAGGTCTACTTTATGGCCCTGCTGGATGAAAATGAGGAGATTATTGACTGGCACTCTCGCTTTGAGGGTTATCTGCCTTTTTCCAGGCGCAACCGCCCGGCCTCAGAATTCTGGGTGACTGATTCTCCGGTGGGTTCCGTTTTCAACCATTATTCTTCTTTTAAGACCAAGGACGGCCAGGTTTACCGTCTTTATTTAGGCTACTCACTTCACGGGCTGGACCAGCTCCTGGCTCGCTCGCAAAAGAATTTCTACCTGATCCTGACCATAATGGCCCTGGCCGGTTTGATAATTTTTGCCGGCATTTACCGGTTACACCAGAGTTTTCAGCGAGCCACAGAGGAAGCCATAAGGCAGGCGGAAGAAAAGGAAAGGTTTAAGGAAATTTCCGGCTTCACGGCTGGCGTGGCGCACGAAATCAAGAACCCGCTCAACAGCCTGGTGCTGCTCTTTGAACTGCTGGAGAAAAAGGCTCCGCCGGAATTTTCCAGACTGGTCAGCCAGGGAAAAGCTGAAGCCCATAAGGCGGCGGCGGTGGTGGACCGTTTTTCTGAAATTATCAAACCCCTTAACCTGAAAAAAGAGCGGATAATCCTGAACGAAGTCCTGCAGGAAGAGATCAGCAGCCTGCGGGGAATGGCCGAAGCCCGTCAGGTGGAAATTGAGCTCAGAGCACCAAAAAAAATTAGCCTGGAGGCTGACCGTCTGTTGCTCGGTCGGGCGGTGCACAACCTGATTAAAAATGCCCTGGAAGTATCTTCGCCGGGCCAGAAAGTACTGGTCCAGGCCGAACTGGTAAAGAAAATGGCCGTCTGCTCGGTGATTGACCAGGGACCGGGCCTGGCACAGGAAGGGGCTGAAAAAATTTTTGAGCCGTTCGTCACCAGCAAGGAAAGTGGCCTGGGTGTGGGCCTGTACCTAGTCCGGAAAATTGTAGAAGCCCATGGCGGAAGAGTCTATTTCAGAAAAGGATCCGAGGGCGGTTCCATCTTTACCATGGAAATTCCTGGAGGTCAGGATGTCTGAAGCAAAAGAGAAAAAAGCAAGCCGGGGATTGGTCCTGGTGGTGGAAGATGATGAGATGCAGAGGGTTTTGATCTCGGAAAACCTCAGGCAGGAAGGCTACCAGGTGGTAGAGGCGAGTAATATTCAGGAGGCTCTTCAGCTTGTCCATCAACATCCGGTAGAAATTGCCGTGGTTGATTACAAACTGGGTTCGGAATCGGGACTGGAGCTGGTTAAAGAGCTAAGAAAAATAAACCCGCTGATTACTCCGGTCATGGTCACCGCTTTTGCCAGCATTGAAACGGCTGTGGAAGCCATCAAACAGGGAGCCTATGATTATGTGGTAAAGCCCATAGATTTTCAGCGCTTTCTTCTTGTTCTGGAGAGAGCCCGGGAAAGATTTCGCCTGCAGCGGGAAGTCCACGAGCTGCGAAACCGCCTGGAAGAGAAATTCAGCTTCAAGAATTTCATTTTTGCTTCCAGAGCCATGGAACAGGTAGTCAGGCTGATGAGCAAGGCTGCCCGGAGCGAAGCGACTGTTTTAATAACCGGCGAGACCGGAACCGGGAAAGACCTTATTGCTCGGCTGATTCACTACTCTTCAGAGCGCAGCCAGGGGCCTTTTCTGGCTGTTAACCTGCCTTCCATCCCGGAAACTCTGGTAGAGAGTGAATTGTTCGGTGCTGAAAAAGGGGCTTACACTGATGCCCGGGAAAGGAAAATCGGTAAGTTTGAAGCAGCTGATGGCGGAACGCTTTTCCTGGATGAGATTGGAGACTTGCCCCTTTCCCTTCAGGTTAAACTTTTGCGTTTTTTACAAGACCGGGAATTCTATCGTCTGGGCTCCACCAAACCCCTTAAGGCTGAGGTCAGAATTATTGCCGCCACCAATAAGAATCTGGAAAAACTGGTTAGCGAGGAAAAATTTCGGGCTGACCTTTATTACCGCCTGAATGTCATCAGAATTGATGTTCCACCCCTGCGTGAAAGAAAAGAAGACATCCCGCTGCTTGTCGACCATTTTATAAGGGAATACAGCCGGCGGGAGAAAAAGAATATCAAGGGGATTTCGGCTGAAGCTATGGAGGCCTTGATAAAACATGATTTTCCGGGAAACGTCCGGGAATTGGAGAACGCTATAGAAAGGGCCGTTGTTTTTGCTGAAGGCGAGTATATCACCCGGGCTGACCTGCCGGTCTTCTTGGAAATCAGGTCAGAAAAAGAGCTGGCAGAGGCCGCAGAAGCAGATTTTTCCCGGCCTCTGCCTGATAAAGTGCGCGAGCTGGAAATCAGGGAAATAAAACGGGCCCTAGAAAAAAGCGGCGGGGTTAAAAGCCGGGCAGCCCGGCTCTTGGGCATCACTGAGCGCATGCTGTCGTACAAAATGAAGGTCTACGGACTGTATTAGCTTGACAAAGGCCATAAAAAAGAAAAACTATTAAAAAATGAAATAAATTATGACCGCAATAAATCATACACTGACGGCAGCTGTTGTCTGTACTGTGTTTAGGTTCGCTCTTTCAGGCAGGCGATGGCCGTGCCTGCGGATATGGCCGAGTTCAGAGACAGCGGCCTCGCTCTTCAAATTTCCTTTCTGGTCTGATGAAGCTGGAGCTACGGCCGAAAAGTATGAAGGGTCAACCAGATGAGATGGTTTCTTGACCCAAGACCTAAAAACTACCACAACGCTGATGGCAAGATGGCCGACGAGCTAAAACGCGCATGTATCAAGAAATATGAGACTGAACCCATCAGTGCCGCGGAGGCAGCATTCTCTGAGCTATTGTTCTGTAAACGAGACAACTCAGATTTCCGGCTACAATTATTTAACTTTGGCCAAAACTTTTGTGCTGATGGGCCAAGCCTTTGCTGCAGCCAATCTCAAACTTCTGGAGTCCAGGACTCACCATTTTTATAACGAGGCTATCTTATGAAAATATTGTTAGGTCCAAACACCAATACCCGCAGGTCTTTTGTAAAAATATTCTTCACGACGCTGGTGATTTTGTTGTTGATGGGACCGTTGAGCCCGGCCTGGGGCTCTAAGCCGGTGAAGCTCGCAAAATCTCTACCTCTGCCAGGAGAAGTGTTTGAAATTGATGGCCACACGGCATTTGTAATTCTGCCGGCCAGGGAAAACCTTTATCCCAACCGTCCAATCCCGTGGGTGTGGTATGCGCCTACTTTACCCGATCTACCTGACCAGAACGAACGCTGGATGTTTGAGCGCTTTCTGGCCGCCGGGATGGCTATCGCCGGTATTGATGTCGGTGAATCGTATGGCAGTCCTCAGGGGCGCGCTGGCTTTTCCGCTCTCTATCGTGAACTGGTGGAGAAGCGCGGTTTCAGCCGTAAGCCTTGCCTGCTGGCGCGCAGTCGTGGCGGTCTTATGCTTTATAACTGGGCGGTGGAGCACCCCGATTCAGTTTCCTGTATTGCCGGCATTTATCCTGTCTGCAACCTGCGGAGCTATCCGGGTCTTGATAAAGCTTGCGGCGCCTATGGTATGAGCGCTGAGCAGCTTGGCCAGGAACTGGCCAAACACAACCCCGTTGACCGTCTTGCGCCGTTAGCCAGAGCCAGGGTTCCCATATTCCACATCCACGGCGATAAAGACGACCTGGTGCCACTGTCCGATAACTCCGCCTTGCTCGCCAGTCGCTACCGCGAGCTCGGCGGTTCGATGCGCTTACGGATTGTTCCCGGTCAGGGACATAATCTCTGGGAGGGATTTTTCCAATGCCAGGAACTTGTTGAGTTCGTCATAGAACATGGCATCCCACCTGCTGAGCGCGAACCCAATGCGGCCTTGTTTAAAGAACCACCTCTGGAAGCCAGGCCCGGCGCCTTCTGGTCGTGGATGAACGGCTATGTTGACTTAGACAGGTTAACCTACGAACTAGAGGAGATGAAGGCAAAAGGAATGTCCGGCGCAGAGATCTGGGATATCGGCGTCTACCGCCCGAATCCGGAAGAACCGATTCCGGCTGGTTCGGCTTTCCTCAGCCCTGAATCACTAAAAGCCATTAATCACGCCATCAATGTGGCAGACCGTCTGGGACTACACCTGGGAATGGTCGCTTCCAGCAGCTGGAATGCAGGCGGCAGCTGGGTTCAGCCTCGCCAGGCAATGAAAGGGCTTTACGTGAGTGAAATAAAGGTCAGCGGGCCAACCAGGTTGTCGCGGGTGTTGCCTTTCCCGGCCTGCAGCGCGCCAAAGGGTGCCAACGGCTTGCCACTTTACTACAAGGAAATTGCCGTGCTGGCTTTTCCGTACTCGCCGGATAATACCATCCGGGATGTCTCCGCGGTCATTAACCTCAGTGACAGGATGGACCACAACGGACGGCTCACCTGGGACGTCCCGCCGGGGTCGTGGGTAATCGCCCGTTTCATTACGAGCAACACTGGCGAGAAACTTATGGTGCCAAGCCCGAACTCAAACGGACTGCTCATTGATCATCTTGATGGCCAGGCCATCAGAACCCATTTTCAGTATATTATTGACCAGATTCTTAAAGTGCGACCCAGTCTGGATGCCTTGCGCTACCTGGAACTTGACAGTGTGGAAGTTGATAATCAAACGGACTGGACCGATTCCTTTGTGGAGGAATTCCGCAAGAGGCGTGGCTATGACCCGACTCCTTATCTGCCTGTTCTGAAAGGTAAGAAATTTGCTGACCCGCAGATTACCGCTCGTTTTCAGCACGATTATAACAAGACGGTCAGCGATTTGTGGATTGAAGGTCATTACCGCAGTGGTGCTGAGTTTCTGAACCGGTATGGGATGAAACTGGTGGCCGAGGCGGGTCACGGAGGTTACCCGCGCGCCGAACCACTGCGCGCCTGCGGCGTGGTGGATGTCCCGCGCGGCGAATTCTGGAACGGTGCGCAGTTCTGGATAGTGAAAGAAGCAGCCTCCGCGGCGCACATCTACGGCCGACAGATTGTTGATGCGGAGTCATTTACCGGCTGGCGGCACTGGCAGGACGGACCTCTGGAGTACAAGCGCCTGGCCGATACCGCGTTTTGCGATGGGTTGAATCGCCTCACCTTTCACACTTTTGCCCATACACCACCGCAGGGCGGCGTACCCGGACATATGTATCACGCCGGTGAACATTTCAACGTCAACACCACCTGGTGGCCAAAATCTGGCCCGATGCTTTACTACTTCTCCCGCTGCTGCTATCTGCTGCAGTTGGGGTTGCCTGTGGCTGATGTTTGCTTCTATTACGGTGATGATGCGCCAAACTTGGTGGCCACCCGCCGTATCGGACCTGATTCCAAGCGGCTGGATTTCGGTCCCACCTGCGCCCATTGTGGGAGACCCAACCCGGCCCCGGTTGATGTGCTCGGAGCTGGATACGACTATGACGTTGTCAATTCTGATGTGATTGAAAATATGATGGAATTCAGGGACGGTCGCCTGGTCCTGCCCCACGGTGTAAGTTACTCGGTCATTGTTCTACCGGAACGCTCAGACATTCCTCTTTCTGTGCTGAAGAAACTGGAAAAACTTGTTCTGGAAGGCGCTATACTGCTCGGTCCCAAGCCTGTGCGCGATGTTACCCTGGCCGATTATCCCCGCTGTGACCAACAGGTTCAGGCTATTGCAGATAGAATGTGGGGACCAGGCCAGGTTGATCAGACGGCCGATCGCTCCTACGGCAAAGGCAGGGTAATTGCCGACCGCAAACGTCTCCGGGAAATTCTTCAGCAGTTAGGCATAGGACCAGATTTCACCTACAGCAGTCCGGATAATCAGGCAGACCTTGATTACATCCACAGACGCACCCCTAACGCCGACATCTACTTTGTCAGCAACACAAAGATGGAAGAAGCTGTGGCTGATTGTACCTTCCGCGTCTCCGGACGTCTGCCGCAGTTCTGGTATCCGGACACCGGTAAAATAGAACCCTGCAATCGTTACACCTATGTTTCGGGAGGAACGAAGCTGAGATTGCGGTTGCCTCCGGCCGGCTCGGTTTTCGTCGTCTTTTCCGGGGTAGCGCCTGAAGTCGTCCCGGCCCCGGCGCCGGAACCAACCGTCAGGACCGTAGCCACACTCGAATTAACAGGTCCCTGGGAAGTTCGTTTCCCACCCGACCTGGGGGCGCCACCCTCGTACGTTTTTGAAAAACTTGTTTCCTGGACTGCAGTTCCCGATGAGGGAATCAAATATTTTTCGGGAACCGCGACCTATCTGAAAGAATTTGAGGTCCCGGCCTCTATGGTGGGTGATGGTCAGCGCCTGGAATTGGACCTGGGACAGGTTCGCAACGTCGCCGAAGCCACCTTGAACGGAAAGCCGCTCGGGATTGCCTGGAAACCTCCCTACAGCTACGATGTCACCGGTGTGGTCCGGGTCGGCAAAAACGAGTTAAAAGTTGAAATTGTAAACCTCTGGGCCAACCGGCTGGTCGGCGACGCTAAACTTCCGAGGGAAAAAAGGATAACGCGCCTTACCCAAAAAGTGAAAATCAACGGCCCGCTTGAATCCGGGCTTCTCGGACCCGTGCAATTACGTGTGTTCAAAGAGACAAAATAAGAAAATGGGGACACCATGTATATTTCCATTTTTTCTGTGACCCATCTGGTAGAAAATGGGGACAGAAATGGGGGCAGGGAAAATGGCGAGAGAAAAGGGGACACCATCTATATTTCCGATTTTCTTTGGCTTCTGCGGTGAATATAACTCCCCCCGGGGAAATTAGGGACTCTCTAAATTTGTAGAGAAAAATACTGGGCACGGTCGGAAATTGGGCATAACCTAAAAGCGACCATGCTTTAAAAGTTGTTATTCTCTACTACGACCATTTCCCCTTATTCACCAGTTTTCTTGTTCCATTATTTTAATAACGCAAATGTAAACAAAATTGTTGGACACGATAAGTTCCTCTCTGTTTTTGCCGCGGTAGATGGATGAAACATAAATTGATTTTCCTGCGGTTTTGACCTTGTTTAAGGTTCAGGTAGGTTCGGTGGGTGCCTTTCGGGTTAGTCCATCAGGTTATTCCCGAGCAGGTAAGTCATTTGCTCTTTGCCCGTCTTTAAATCCAGAAATTGGGGTTTGAGTATTGCGTCCCCCGTTTTCTTAGTCGTAGAGTTGCCATTCGCCGGAATGGTTTTCAGGAAGTTTTGATTTCTCTTCCCATACCTTGAGCAAGTAGTCTTTGCTATCCTCAAAAATCTGCGCCTGCCGCTCCACCTCCTGTTCGGCCTGCTCTGAACTCAGGTCCCAGGTGCTGCGGATAAAATCAGCTATCCGGGCGTAATAAAGCGGTGTTACTAACTCGATAATCTTGAACCGGTTCCTGGGCCAGGCATGGAAGGTAGCAGCCAGCTCGTACAGGATTTTTACCCAGGCCTCAACCGGAAGTCTGAAGTCCTGGACCGTTAGCCTGGAGGCAGCTTCCACGGCGGCATAGGCTTCCTCGGAAAACAATTCTTTCCACAGTGGCGAGAATTGCTTGAAACCCACTTTAAAACGGTAAATCAAGTCGGGCAGGGCCACTTCCACTGGTTCTGGTTCCCTGGCCTCTATCTGGCCCAAGATTTCCACCGGCTGGCTCCCTTTCACCATTTTCCAGTACGGTTCATACTGCTCCATCAACGTAAAC
Organism: Candidatus Aminicenantota bacterium; assembly: GCA_037441785.1. GTDB lineage: Bacteria > Acidobacteriota > Aminicenantia > Aminicenantales > Saccharicenantaceae > Saccharicenans. Next base: position 23,298 of record JBBIRN010000001.1, read on the forward strand.
AATATCCACAGCACCTGCCGGAACATCGGTCCCAGTTGCCTGGAAGGATCCTTGACGTCGTGAATTTTAACCCCCAGGTTGGCCTGGCAGATTTTGAAGCCTTGGATAATAGCATTGGTAGTCATCCAGATATCAATGCCAAAGCGAGCCACGTCTGTGTCCCAGACCTCCTGGCTTATGTAAAACTCAGCTACCTTCCGATTGAAAGCAAAATCCCCGCCGATAGGCTGGCGAATTCTTTTGCCGTAAAGAGCTCGGGTCAGGTTATAAACAATATTATTAGTAATGGTGCCATCGTACTTGTGCCGCTGATAAATCGGTGCTACGAAGTCATAGCCCTTTGCCAGGACAGGGTTTAGCAGGTTAAAGACCCAGTCCGAAGTAATGCTGCGCAAATCGGCATCAACCACGGCACAGGCCTGAACTTTGAGTTTGCAGGCCGCTTCAAAAACCGATCGCAGGGCCGAGCCTTTTCCGCCAATACCACGGTAAATGGAAATCAATTTTTCCTGCCAGGGTTTTATCTGGAATTCCTTGGCCATTTCTCGAGTGTCGTCTGTTGACCCCCCGTCAGCGATGAAGATAAGATTCCGCTTGTTCCGGTAATATTTATCCAGCCCGTGGGTAACCATCTGGATGACGTGGGCGATTGTCTTTTCATTGTTGAAGCAGGGAATGCCGACGATTATATCAGCCTGGCCGATTTCTTCCAGACGTTTCAGAGTATAGGCCCTTAATGAAGTTGAATAACTCACATTTTGATTATCACGGTTTTTCTTCCGGATGTCAAAATTTCATTTTAGTTAGGAGAAACGGCAGTATTTTTTGGTAAATTATCAAAAGATATTTGACCGTCGGGATAGAAAAGAAAATACTTTTTAACTTGAAGCCTGGGGAAAAACCAGAAGAGTGACCTGTTATAAGGTTGGCCCGAAGAAAAATTCAAGAGGCCGTGGGTATTGAATAACAATTACTTACTATTAAGCACAAACTTAAAAAAGCAACCGACGAACCAAGGTCCCTAAATAGTGTTACGAAATTAAATAAAAGTAACATCAAAACAAAAAGATGTTGACAGCCATGAGTTTTTTAGTTTATGGTAAAAATGTAAACAATAAAAGTCAGCCAGCACCGATATAAAATATCTTTTATAAATAAATTAAAGAAGAGGTTTTCTTGTCTTTTCAATTGGTTGTCTTCACTGACCTTGATGGCACCTTGCTTGACCACCAAACATATAGTTTTCAGGCTGCCCGACCCATGATCAATAAATTGCTAAGGCTGGGTATTCCCATAGTCATCAACACCAGCAAGACCAGGGCTGAGACCGAAATCCTGTCTAGAAGACTCAAGCTTAATCATCCATTTATTGTAGAAAATGGTGGTGCAGTTTTTATACCTGAAGGATGCTTCGAGCCGGCTTTTTTCAGAAGACTAAACATTCGAACGCTGAGAAAAGACCACTATTTGGTTATTCAGCTGGGGACTCCCTATCCGAAGTTGAGAAAATATTTGGAGGTTATAAAAAAAAGAACCAAGGCGAAGCTGGTGGGATTTGGTGATTTAACCGCAAAACAGATAGTTTATTTTACTGGTCTGAAAAGAAGCGAAGCGAATCTGGCCCGCCGTAGAGAATTTGATGAACCTTTTTTGATAGATGGTGACCTGGAGCTTCAATTTTATAAGGCGAATAGAGAAAAAACAAGAAAAGGGAAAAAACAGCGGTCTGCCTTTAACCACGAGAAGAAAGTTAAGTATTTTTCTTTACAAAGTGAAAAACCAGTCCTGACCAGAGATTTTAAAAAGACCTTGCCGGAAGTCAAAAAGGAAGCGAAACGATACAGACTTAAGATTACTGAGGGTGGGAGGTTTTACCATCTGACCGGCCATAACGACAAAGGCCGAGCAGTGCGCTTGCTCCGAAAACTATATCAGCTGAAGTTTGGCAAAATCGTTACCATTGGGCTGGGGGACTCAACCAATGACTGGCCGTTGTTTAAGGCGGTTGATTATCCAGTGATGGTAGCCAGGCCGGATGAGTCTCATTCGAAATTACCACCTGGACTTAAAAATACTTACAAAACCAAGAAACCCGGCCCATGGGGCTGGGTTGAGGCTTTAGAATATTTTCTCTCGCGTTTCCAGATTAATAAAAGCCGGACTAAAAATTTGGCCGCCGAAACTTTGTCTAAAAGAGCTCTGAATAAAAAACCAGAACGAGAGAAAATAAAAAATTTATAAAAGTATAAAAGGAGGCTGCCATGTCTGATGTTCACCAAACAGGTGTGGTGCCCACTTTCCATCGCCTGGGAGAGTTGAAGATTGAGCGCATGGAACAGGAGCTCAGGGAATTTAATCGCCATCGGCCGATTGCTCTGGTTTTGCCGGTAACTCCGGCTGAACTTGACTCGCCGGCTCTAAAAGTAATCCTCCATCATCTTCAAGACATAGATTATTTAAATGAAATAGTGGTGGTGCTTGGCCGAACTGATAAGGAAGAAGATTTTCACAAGACAAAAAAGCTATTTTCTGTTTTACCGCAACGGCATCGGGTTATCTGGGCCTCGGGACCTCATCTGGGCGAGCTTTATAAAGTCCTGGAAGAGGCCGACCTCTCACCCGGTGGCGATGGCAAAGGAAGGTCAGCCTGGGTGGCTTATGGCTATATTCTGGCCCGGGAAGAAAGCCGGGTCATCGCCCTGCATGACTGCGATATCGTGAATTACTCCCGGGAATTGCTGGCCCGACTCTGTTACCCGGTGGCTTCGCCCCATATTGATTATGCTTTCTGCAAAGGTTATTACGCCAGGGTTACGGATAGACTGCATGGCCGGGTGACGCGTCTTTTTGTGTTTCCGCTCGTCAGAAGCCTTATCAGGATTTATGGCCACCTGCCTTTTCTGACCTACCTGGACAGTTTCCGCTATCCGCTGGCTGGTGAATTTTCCATGGTGGCTGAGCTCGCCCGGATAAACAGAATACCTTCAGACTGGGGACTTGAAATTGAGACTCTGGCCGAGGTTTACCGGAATTTTTCCCTCAGGCGAATCTGCCAGGCTGAAATCATGGAGACTTACGAGCACAAACATCAGCCTCTCTCAGCCGAAGATCCCAGCACCGGTCTGATGAAAATGTCCATAGATATTGCCAGGGCCGTCTTCAGAAACCTGGCCATTGAGGGAATTGTTCTGGCCGAAAGCACTTTGCGGACCCTGATTGTCAATTACCAGCGCACAGCCAAGGACTACGTCAAGCGCTTTCAAGATGAATCAGAAATAAACGGACTGGTATTTGATTATCACAAAGAAAGCCAGATGACAGAAGCTTTTACCCGGGCCCTGCAAATTGCCGGCCAGAAGTTTCTGGAAGACCCGCTCTATTCACCGCACATCCCCAACTGGACCAGGGTGGTAGCTGCCATCCCCGATTTCCTGGACCAGCTTAGCTCTACTGTAGAAGAAATGAACCGCTAAAAAAATGGGGACGCCATCTATATTTCCATTTTTTCTGTGACCCATCTTGGGGAAAATGGGGGCGGGAAAATGGGGACATAATCTATATTTCCGATTTTCTTTTGCTTCCGCGGTGAAAATTAACTCACCCCGGGGAAATTAGTAACTCTCTAAATTTGTAGGGAGAAAATTGGGCATGGTCGGAAAATAGGTAGGCCATAAAAGTGGCCATGCTTTAAAAGTTGTTATTTTCTACTACGACCATTTCCCCTTATTCACCAGTTTTCTTGTTCCATTATTTTAATAACGCAAATGTAAACAAAATTGTTGGACACGATAAGTTCCTCTCTGTTTTTGCCGCGGTAGATGGATGAAACATAAATTGATTTTCCTGCGGTTTTGACCTTGTTTAAGGTTCAGGTAGGTTCGGTGGGTGCCTTTCGGGTTAGTCCATCAGGTTATTCCCGAGCAGGTAAGTCATTTGCTCTTTGCCCGTCTTTAAATCCAGAAATTGGGGTTTGAGTATTATGTCCCCCACTTTTTAACCAAAAACTAACATTTGACTCTCATTTTTTTAACATCTTCCCGGTAATTTATAGCCGATGTATATAGCAATATTAATACTACTGGGTTTATCGGGCTTTTATCTCAGTTTGCTGACGGTCATGACCCTGGTTTACCGGCCGAAGCGGGAAAAACCTGGTCTGTCCAACGTTTTTCTGAAACAAAGTGATTATCCCTGGGTCAGCATCTTAAAGCCGGTAAAAGGTGTTGATGATGGCCTGGAAGCCAACCTGGAATCTTTCTATCACCTTGATTATCCTGTTTATGAGATTCTGTTCGCGGTTGATAGCTGGCAGGATAGAGAGGTCGAAATAATAAGAAGGGTGGTCGACCGACATCCGAAGATTTATACCAGAATTCTGGCCACGGGACATCACCCCACGGAAAACCCTAAAATTCACAAATTGAGCTTTCTGGAGAACGAAAGCCGAGGCCGCCTGCTGTGGGTGACAGATGCTAATGTCAGAGTGGAACCGGATACTCTGAGACGCCTGGTGGCTGAGTATAAAACAAGCGAGGCCAAGTTTATTTTTTCTCAAATTATGGGCGCTGGTAGTAATACTTTTGCCAGTCTGATGGAAAACACCAGCCTCAATTTTTTTACTTCGGGCAACGTAATTACTCTTTGGAAAATCTTTTCCAAGCCGGTAGTGGTCGGGAAGTCGATGTTGATTGACCGAGCGGCGCTTAAAACTCTTGGCGGTTTTAAGTACTTCAAGGATTATTTGGCCGAAGACTATCTGATTGGCAAATCCTTTATGGAAAGTGGGTTCAGAGTCAGCACTGACTATACCTGGGTGACCAACATCAACCAACGAGTCACCATCAAGAGCTTTTACAAGAGAATGGCCAGGTGGGCCAGGCTGCGCTATCAATTGCATCGGCCTGCCTATTTATCTGAAATATTACTTAACCCCATATTTCTGGCGCTGGCCAGCCTGCCCCTGCTCGGGGCCAGTTTCTGGTGGCTCATTCCGCTGGCTGCCGGCTTTAAGATTTTACTGGAATATCTGAATTTCGTCGTGGTTAATGCTCAGGACCGTGGCCGTTGGCAAAATCATCTTTTATTTCCACTGACGGTAGTTACCAAAGATTTAATACTTCTGGCGGTTTATCTGACTCCGTTTTTCAGTTCTACCGTAGACTGGCGCGGCGGCCGGATTAAAGTGGGCAAGAATTCATTAATCTGCCATAAGCCGAGTTTTGAACCATTAATTTATGAAGAAGCCTGATTTAGCCCACATCATAGCCGTTCATATGGGGTTGGGTCATCTAAGGGCAGCTTATCCTCTCCGAAATTTTTCCAGTAAAAGCATAATTATCTGGGGTTCTCGGAATTATGCTGCCCCCGGTGAGAAAAAATACTGGCGGTTAATAAGGAAAACTTACTATTTCCTCTCAAGAGTCGGGTCCTTGCCGATTTTTGGCCGATTGGCTCTCAAGGTAATCATGGCCATCCAAAGGATTCCTCCTTTCTACCCGAAGAAGGATTTAAGCCGGCCCAACCTGGCGGTAAGGTTTCTTAAAATTCTGATAAAACGGGCCAGGCTGTGCAGGACTCTGCCTGATTATTTAGCTTCTGACAACCTTCCTGTGATCAACACCTTCTATGCTACAGCCATAGCCCTGGAAAGCCTGAAAGAAAAAATACCCAGCCACAGAGAAAATTTTCTGATTATTTGTGATGCCGATATCAACCGGGTCTGGGTTCCAGAAGATCCAGGCGCCAGCAGCATCAAGTACCTGGTTCCCTGTACCCAGGTCAGAAACAGGCTGCTAACCTATGGGGTCAGGCCCGAACATATTTTTCTGACCGGTTTTCCATTGCCAGTAGAAAATGTGGGAACAGAAACCGGGCTGGAAGTTTTAAAGATAGACCTGCTGGCCAGGCTTTTACGCCTGGACCCATCCGGCAAATTCTTTGCCTATCACCGCTATTCGGTCTGCCACTGGCTGGGTCGCAAAACCATCCCGGAGCACAGAGAAAATCATTTTACCGTGATGTTTGCTATCGGCGGGGCCGGAGCCCAGACCGAGCTGGCCAGGCGTATCTTGAAGAGTCTTGGTCCTTTAATCCGGACGGGCCGGGTCCGGCTGCTTCTGTCCTGTGGGGTTCAGCGCCGGGTTCTGGAAAAGACCCTTAAATTCATCAACCAACAGGGGCTCTGGGACGAAATCGGTCGCGATATCCATCTGATTTTCAGCGATAATGTTTTTGAGTATTTTGATTTGTTCAACCGCTGGCTCAGACAGACTGATGTCCTCTGGACCAAGCCCAGCGAACTTTCTTTTTATTGCGGCCTCGGCTTGCCAATTATTATGGCTGATCCTATAGGGCCACAGGAAGAACTCAATAAACGCTGGTTGATGGAAATCCATGCCGGGGTGGTTCCGCCTGGACCGCCGGAGTACTGTCAGGAATGGCTATTAGACCTCAGAGAGAACGGCCGCCTCGCCGAAGCCGCCTGGGACGGTTTTCTAAAGGCGCGCAAGCTCGGCACCTTTAAAATAAAAAAATTGCTTGAAACCGGGGAATATGCAGAAGAAATCTCGCCTTTAAAGCAGTAAAGCACAGAGCCTTAAAATCTAAAATTTTCTGGCAACCATTTTGTCTTTTCGTCTGTCTTTATTTACGAGGTTTTAAAAATGATTTCCATCAATTATTCGCTGGTTTTAAGAGTGGCGATGGCCGATAATATGTTCGGGACCAACCTGACCAGCGATTCCACAGGAGAAAAGCTCTTGGAACTAACCACAAAAAACCAGCCCCCGGCTGAGCTGGCTCGCCTTATCAGCCTGGCTCAGTCCGGAAACCTGGAAGCTTTTGAACAACTTTACACTCTTTACAAGAAAAAAGTTTATGGCCTGGCTTTTAATTTGACCCGCGACCACCAGACAGCAGAAGACCTGGTTCAGGACATTTTCCTGAAGATTTTCTCCTCCATAAGAGACATCAGCCGACCCGAACTTTTTCCCGCCTGGGTTTACCGCATTGCCTTGAACACCTGTTACAGTTACCTGCGCCGGGGAAAATCCCTGGACCGCAAGCTGGAAGAAATTTTGCCCGCATCAGAAGGACAAACCGATGAAGCTTTTGATTCCAGTGAAGATGACCTGGCCAGGTGTCTCAACCAGGTGCTGGCGGAGCTTCCCGAAAAACTGAGAACAGTCTTCCTGTTGCATGAAGTGGAAGGTTTAACTCACGAAGAAATTGCCGAGCTGCTAGGCTGTCAGGTAGGCACTTCCAAATCTCAACTTTTCAAAGCCAGAATGAAGTTGAGGAAAATCCTCAAAAAAAAGAATCTCCTCAAAGGAGCAACCGTATGAAATGCCATAAAGCTTGGCGCTTGATAAACGAGCTGCTGGACGGGGAAATCCGGGAAAAAGACCGGCTGCGGCTAGAAGCTCACTTGAAGGGCTGCTCTGCCTGCCGGCAAGTTCACGCTGACCTGAAAGCTATGAAAGCACTGGTTGCTCCAGCCGAAGCAGTTGAACCAGCAGATAGTGTCTGGGAAAGAGTGAAAAGCCGGCTGCAAGCGGAAGTTATTCCTGGCCTTCAAGAAGAATCAGCCAGAAACGCCCGGGAAAAGTTGGCCGAGAACAGAATTCCCTGGTTTAAACAGCCAAGTACGGCTATCAGGTATGCGATGGCCACTATAGTTTTTGTGGCTTTGGTGGCGGCGGCCTTTTTCCTGGGACGTAATTTTGAGAAAAGCGCGAGACCACAACTCCAGGCGGCGGCCGGCAATCCAGCTCTCCAGAAAATCCAGGAAGCGGAATATTACTACAAGAAAGCTATTGAATCACTTTTTCAGGCAGTAAGAGAATCAGAGAACAATCTGCCGCCAGAGATGGTTGAAGTTTGGCAAGCTAACCTCAATGTTTTAGACCGGACCATTGAACGTTGCCAGCAGGCGGTTAATGACCAGCCGGATAACTTTCAAGCCCGTGAGTATCTGCTGAGTGCCTACAATTCCAAGCTGAATTTCCTTAACAACATGCTGGAAACAAAGAAATCCCTGGTGGCCCCGGGGGCTTGAGCACGCTTAAGCAACTATGAGGAAGACAGAAATCACAAAATAAAAAAAATAAAAACAAGAAAAAATCAAAAGAAATGCGAAAAAAACATGAAAGGAGAAAAATCATGAGGAAAAAAGAAAAACACCAACTCCAGGGTTTTATGGTCGGCCTGATTTTGCTTCTTGGTTGCTGGCTGGTTCTTCCCCTGGCCGCGGAGCATAAGTTTGAACAGAAATTTGAGAAGACTGTAAACCTGGCCAGAGATGGTCAGGTCCTGGTCAGCAATGTTTCTGGCGACATCAAATTTCTGGTCTGGAAAGAGGAGAAATTAAAAATAGAAGCAGTTAAGTATTCCTCCGCTTCTTCTGAAGCCAGGGCTAAGGAAAATGCTGATAAGGTAACGATTGAAGTCAGTGATAAACCAGGACTGGTAAAAATTGAAACCAGGTATCCGGAGTCAGGTAAATGGTTCGGGGGCAATATAAATGTCACCGTGAATTACATCATCTGGGTTCCGGAACAAGCTTCCATAGAGAGCAAGACCGTCAGCGGAGATGTTCAGGTGGAAAACGCTGGTGGTGCCGTTAAAGTAGAGACCGTCAGCGGCGACGTCACGGTTATTGGCGGGAAAAAATCTGTCTACGTTAAAGCGGTCAGCGGAGATATCAGAGTAACCGGGGCGGAAGGCGATTGTGAGCTTAATTCTGTTTCCGGGGATATCCAGGTCAGTCAGGTCCAGGGCTCTGTTGAAGCTGAAGTAGTCAGCGGTTCCATAAAACTTGAAGATATCAGAGGGGCCAAAAAAGTTTCTGCCAAGTCCATAAGCGGCAACATCGTCTACCGTGGTCAGGTTTTACAGGATGGAACCTACAAGTTCTCCAGTCATTCAGGCGAGGTGAAGTTGTATTTGCCGGCAGATTCTTCTTTTGACCTGGAAGCCTCTTCTTTTAGTGGCTCGGTTACCACCGATTTTCCAGTGGAAGTTGTGGGCAAGTTGAGCGGCAAGACTATTCAGGGCAAAGTAGGCAAAGGCGGAGCCGAAGTTTCAGCCAAAGCTTTCAGCGGCAATGTGGAAATCAGGAAAGGCAGCTGATGGCCTAAGCTAAAACATGCCTGGCGCTGATTAAAGAATTAATACCAGAATAAGCCAAACAGGGGCGGGAAAATTCCCGCCCCTTTTTTTTTATGGGTTTCAACCACCGGTAAAGGACAAAAAAAATAATATTGCAGATGTTTTTTTGCTATAATTTAGACTAATTATTTATAAAAGGATTAATAACATGCATGGATTAACGCTGGTAATTTTAGGTGCCTGTGTTTATGTTTTAGCCTACCGCTTCTATGGAGCTTTTATTGCGGCCAAGGTTCTGGCTTTTGATGCCAGCCGGACAACTCCGGCTTATCGCCTGCAGAATGGCTATGATTACGTGCCCACGCATAAGTTAGTGTTGTTCGGGCATCATTTTGCGGCCATTGCCGGAGCCGGACCGTTGGTCGGACCGGTGCTGGCGGCGCAATTTGGCTACCTGCCTGGCGTACTCTGGATTTTAATCGGGGCTGTGGTGGCCGGTGCGGTGCATGATATGGTTATTCTCTTTGCTTCCGTCCGCTACGATGGAGCTTCCATCATTGACATCACCAGGAAAGAAGTGGGAAAAGTTTCTGGAGCGGCTACGGCGGTGGCCGTTATTTTCATCCTGGTTATTGCCATGGCTGGGCTGGCCCTGGTCATTGTTAACGCTTTGTTTAATAGCCCCTGGGCTACCTTTACCGTCGGGGTTACCATTCCGATTGCCTTTCTGATGGCCATTTACATGAAGTGGATAAAACCGCATGACATTGTCGGGGCTACTGTCATCGGCGTCAGCCTCTTAATCCTGGCCGTGGCTTCCGGACCATTTATCGCTCGCTCCAGCCTGGCTCATTTCCTGACTTTTAATGCCAAACAAATGACAGTCATCCTGGCTTCTTACGGCTTCATGGCGGCCGTGCTGCCGGTCTGGTTGTTGCTTGTTCCGCGGGATTACCTGAGCACTTACATGAAGCTTGGGGTTATCTTCCTTTTAGCCATCGGGGTTATCGTGGTTAACCCGGCCATTAAAATGCCAGCTTTTACTTCTTTCGTCCACGGTGGCGGCCCGGTGATTCCTGGTAAAGTCTGGCCTTTCCTGTTTATTACTATTGCCTGCGGTGCCCTTTCGGGCTTTCATGCTCTCATTTCCAGCGGTACCACGCCCAAGATGATAAAAAATGAAAAGGACATGCTGCCCATTGCTTACGGAGCCATGCTGGCTGAAGGATTTGTGGCCCTGATGGCTTTAATCGCGGCTACCAGCCTGATTCCAGCCGATTACTTTGCCATCAACGTCCCGCCTGAGGTTTTCGAGAAATTAGGCATGAAAATAGTAGACCTGCCAGCTCTGTCTCAGCTGGTGGGTGAGAATGTGGCCGGACGTCCCGGAGGGGCGGTAACCCTGGGAGTCGGCATGACTTTTATTTTTTCTAAAATTCCTTTTCTGGCCAAGCTGGGAGCTTACATCTACCATTTTGTCGTCCTGTTTGAGGCCCTTTTTATCCTGACTACCATTGATGCCGGTACCCGGGTCGGTCGTTACCTTCTGCAGGAAGCTGGCGGGCTAGTTTTCAAGCCTTTAAAGAATAGAGACTGGTGGCCTGGCATTCTGCTGACCAGCTTTTTGATTTCATTTTCCTGGGGGTACCTGGTTTACGGCGGAAACATATCCACCATCTGGCCCTTATTCGGCACTTCCAACCAGCTGCTCGGTGGCATTGCCCTGGCCCTGGGCACCACGGTGATTATTAAAAAGGGTAAAGCCCGTTACCTGTGGATAACCTTCATTCCTTTTCTTTTTATCAGCGCCACCACTCTGTATGCAGCTTATCTCAACATCGTCACTAACTACTGGCCCAAAGGAAACACCCTGTTGGTGGTCTTGTCTGTGGCCATTATCATCCTGGCCCTGATTGTCCTGGTAGAGTCATTTATCAAGTGGTACAGGTGGCTGTTTAAAGAAAAATTGACGCTGGAACAGATTAAAGCCAGCCCCTTTGACGGCGAACTCAAGGTCGGCGAGGTATGAACATGGTGTGCCGATTTTTGGTAGAATTATCAGGATGATAGGCCTTACCGGAAAAGATTTTGATATCATTCTGGTGAGCGGCGACCCCTACGCTGACCACCCCCTGTCGCCGGTTGGCGTCATTGCCCGCGTTCTGGAGGCAAAGGGTTATAAGGTTGGCATCATAGAACGGCCAGACTGGACCTCGGACCAGGATTTTCTCAAACTCGGAAGCCCGCGCCTTTTTTTCGGCGTGACCTCCGGTTCAATAGACAGTTGCCTGGCTAATTACACGCCGCTTCTCCGCCGCCGGGAGAAAGATGAATATGCGCCGTATTCATCGGGGAAGCCTGACCGGGCTGTAATCGTCTATTGCAACAAGATCAAGCAATTATTCCACGGTATTCCGATAGTAATAGGTGGAATTGAGGCCTCGCTGCGGCGCTTTGCTCATTACGACTACTGGGAAAACCGGGTCCGGCGCTCTATTCTCCTTGATTCCCGGGCTGATATCCTGGTCTACGGCCCCGGCGAACTCCAGGCCATAGAGATCGCCAGCCGCCTGGCTGCTGGCCAGGACCTTATCGGTATACCGGGCACAGCCATCATCAGCCGTGAACTGCCGCCCGGTTTTGAGGAAGTCCCGTCTTACGAAGAAGTGTCTTTAGACCCGGAAAAATTTCTTCAAGCCCAGCGCCTGCTGGCCAACTACAAAAGCCTGGCGCAGAAACATGCTAACCGCTATGTGCTGCAGTACCCGGCTCCCGAGTATACACCGGAAATCCTGGACTGGATTTATGGCCTGCCTTTTACCCGCAGCATCCCGCCTGATTACCCGGAGCTGGAAATGGGAAAATTTTCCATCGTTACCCACCGCGGCTGTATCGGGCGCTGTTCCTTCTGCTCCCTTTCCCTGCATCAGGGAGACCGCCTTGTTTCCAGGAGCGAGGAATCCATTCTGGAGGAAATACGTCGCCTGACGCGCCATCCTGACTTTAAGGGCTACATAGATGATTTGGGTGGTCCCACAGCCAATATGTATGGCATGGATTGCCACCGCTGCCAGCAGGGGTTCTGCCTGACCTGCAAGAAGCTTGACCGTTCTCACCGACGACTGATAAACCTCCTGCGAAGGGCCCGGCAAATTCCAGGGGTAAAGAAAATCTTTGTCCGCAGCGGCATCCGCTATGACCTGGCCCTGAGCAGCCCTGAGTATGTGAAAGAACTGGTAGAGCACCACGTTTCCGGTCTGCTGAAAATTGCCCCGGAACATGTTTCGCCGAAGGTTCTGCGACTGATGAACAAAAGTGAGGTTCCCGTGGAAGAATTCCGCCGGCTCTTCCTCAAATTAACCGGCAACCGCAAGCAGCATCTTAAATATTACTTCATGGTGGCCCACCCCGGCACCACCATGAAGGAAGCTGAAGAACTGGCCGCCTACATCAAGAAGCTTGAGGCGGAAGGCGAAAAGCCGGTGGAAGGCGTTCAGATTTTTACTCCCACGCCTATGACGCGCTCAACCTGCATGTACTACACGGGCCGCGACCCGGAAACAGGTCAGCCGGTCTACGTTCCGCGCACCTTTGAAGAAAAGAAAGCCCAGAAACGACTTCTCTACCAATCTCAGGGTGCAGCTTCAAAGTTTCCAACGCAGACTCAGCCGAAGAAAAAGCCCCCTAAACCCCACCGATAAAAACTGTGGTTAAAAAATGCCCGCCTTGTGGAGCTGAACTTGATTTATAAGTAAGACGAAGCCCGGGGGAAAATTTAAGAGAGAATTTTCCGTTCCAGGAGGCCGCAGTTTCGCTACTTTTTATGAGCCTAAATCATATCTGAAGTGATTAATTTGCCGCCGCGCCTGAGAAGCTGTTCTTTGGCTTCTTTAAATCCCTCCTGGCTCAGGGCCCTGGTAGCATCTTCAAGGTAATAAGTTTCAAAGCCCAGCTCTATGGCATCAAGCGCGGTGTAAAGAACGCAGAACTCAGCCGCCAGGCCGCAGACATAAACCTGTTTGACGCCGCGACCTTTGAGATAATCGCCTAGCCCGGTTGATTTTTTCCGGCCGTTGTCAAAAAAGCCGGAATAGCTGTCAATTTCCGGGTTGGTGCCTTTCCTGAAAATAGCTTCCACCCGGCGGTCATCATACCCTTTGACGAACATCGCTCCTTTCTCACCCTGAATACAGTGGTCTGGCCAGAGAATCTGTTCCACTTCGCCGAGCAAAACAGTGTCATAAACATTTTTCCCCGGATGGTTGGAGGCAAAACTCAGGTGATTCCGGGGGTGCCAGTCCTGGGTGGCCACCACCAGTTCAAAATTTTCCTGCAGCTGATTTATGAGCGGGACGATTTCGTGTCCTTTAGGGACCGCCAGGCTTCCACCCGGCACAAAATCATTCTGAAGGTCAACCACGATTAAGGCCTTCATGGTTACCCTCCTTTACCCTCCTTCA
>JBBIRN010000001.1:36889-40894 GCA_037441785.1 Candidatus Aminicenantota bacterium
CTCAAAGAATAAAGACTTAAGCCCAGTCCCACTTTGTAAACATGGGGAAACTCAAAGCGTTTGTGTTCGGGTGGCAGTTGAACGAGTCTCTGCCTCACGTAAGCAGCAATTTCCCTGGTTTCCTTTTCCGGATAAAGACGCCGCCCGCCGGACATCACCTGGCGAAGAAGCGGTTCTGCCTGATAATTCTTCAGCTCCAGCGATTTTCCGGCTTCAAAAGGATGGAACATGCGGTCTGGTAATTTTTCCTCCACCAGGTGGATGGCATCGGCCATAAAGCATCCCTGGTCATCAGTAAACCTGCTAACCTGTTTTCTTCCAGGCAGGGTGGTTTTGGTGATGTTGTCGGAAAGCTTCATCCTTGGTTCGCCGTCAAACATGGCCAGCTTGTAGACGCCATCAAGGGCCGCATCCGGCACGCCGGTCACCAGCTTGGTGCCCACGCCGAAAATGTCAATGGGTGCACCCTGGTCAATTAAGCTCTTGATCACGTATTCATCCAGCAGGTTGGAGGCCACAATTTTTACCTGGGTCAAACCGGCAGCATCAAGCATGGCCCGTGCTCTTTTTGATAGATAAGCCAGGTCGCCGCTGTCCAGACGCACAGCTTTTAGCTGGTAGCCCTTTTTTTCTAATTCCAGCCCAGCTCTAATGGCTTTGGGCAGGCCGCTGCGCAGAGTATCATAGGTATCCACCAAGAGTGTAGCCCGCTCCGGGTTGGCCTCCACAAACTTCAGGAAAGCCTGAAATTCATCACCGTGGCTTTCTATAAAGGAATGAGCCATAGTACCGGCCGGTTCCAGGTTAAACAGCCTGGCTGCTTCCACGTTAGAAGTACTGTCAAAACCGCCAATCACGGCGGCTCGCGAGGCCAGAAGTCCACCAGGGCCGGGTGCCCGCCTCAAGCCAAAATCACTCAGCAACCGCGACCCGGCCACCAACCTCATCCTGGAGGCTTTGGTGGCAATGAGGCTCTGGTAGTTGATAAGGTTGAGAAGCAGCGTTTCCACCAGCTGGGCTTCAAAAAGCTGGCCCTCCACTCTGATGATTGGCTCGAGGGGAAAAACTATCTCACCTTCGGGCACGGAATAGACATCGGCCGTAAAGCGAAATTCTTTTAGAAAATCAAGATAATCCGGACGGAAGCCTATTTCTTCAAGGTAGGCCAGGTCCTCTTCTGAAAACCTCAGGTTTTGCAGTACTTCAAGCAGTATTTCCAGTCCGGCAAAGACCACATATCCGCCCTGGAAGGGAATGGTCCGGAAAAAATAATCAAAGATGGCTGGCTTTTGGGCCGTACCATCCAGAAAATAAGCCTGGCCCATGGCCAGCTGGTAAAGGTCGGTGTAGAGAGGAGAAAAGTCCAAAAGCTCGGTTCTTGTTTTCATCTTTTTTACTATTATATGCCAACCACCGCCAGCAGAAAACATTTTTCCTGGTTTGTTTTTTATTGACAAAAAAGATAAGTTTGTTTAAGTTAGTCAAAAAAGAAAAGGGTGCAATGACCACGATACTTCTGGTAAGACACGGCGAAACAGAGTGGAATCGGGTAGAAAGGTTCAGGGGCAGCGCTGACATTCCTCTGAATGAAAACGGTTTTCGGCAGGCTGAACTTCTGGCCCGGCGCATTAAGGCTGAATGGCAGCCGGCCGCGGTCTATTCCAGCCCTCTGTCCAGGTCCATAAAAACGGGTGAAGCCATTGCCAGTCTTTTTGGCCTGAAGGTGGAAATACATGAGGGGCTGTCTGACATCAACTACGGAGAATGGCAGGGTCTTACTCCGGCTGAAGTCCAGGCCCGGTGGCCGGAGCTTTTTGAACGCTGGGTAACCTGTCCGGGTGGTCTTCATTTTCCGGGGGGAGAAGTACTGGAAGAAAGGCAGGCTAAAGGAGTAGCGGCCATAAAAGAAATTGCTGCCCGCCATCCGGACGAGACCGTAGTCTGTGTCGGGCACACCGTCATAAACCGGCTGATTTTGCTTGGTCTGCTGGACCTGGACCTGAGCTATTTCTGGAGGATAAAGCAGGACAACTGCAGCCTTAACGTTCTGCAGAAAAAAAATGACCAGTTCATCTGTGTAACTCTTAACGAAACCGGACACTTGAAGGCCTTTTAGAGCGATGGAACTTTCTGTGCTGTGGAAAATTCTGGCCAGTATCGTCGGGCCGGCTATCTTCTGGATTGCCTATTTCTACTACAAAGACCGCCGGCAGCCTGAACCGCTGATAAACCTGCTGGAAGCCTTTCTTCACGGTTTTCTTTTTGGCTTTTTCTGTTTTTTGACCTACCGGCAACTGCCTTATTTTGGGCTGCCGCCTGGTTTCAACGTGGTGGTTTCAAAAGGCCAGGCCCGGGAAATTGTTTTTTATGCTCTGGTCGTGGTCGGACCGCTGGAAGAATTGTTCAAATTCCTGCCTTTTGCCCTGTTTATTTTAAGAAAGCGGGACTTGGATGAACCAGCGGATGGAGTGGTTTATGCAGCTTCCATTGCCATCGGTTTTGCCAGCTTTGAAAACCTTGGCTATCTGCCGATTATGAGTGGCCTGGCTTTCTTTGGCCGGGCCGTGGCTTCACCTCTGACCCATGCCATTTTTTCTTCAATCTGGGGATTTTTCTTGGCCAGGGCAAAAGTCAGGGGGCAGTCCATGATTCTGGCCGCCATTTTTTCTCTTCCCCTAGCTGCTCTTTTTCATGGGCTTTTTAACGTGCTGACGGTTTCTGAAAACCTGAGAGTTTATTCTGCCCTGCTCATCCTGTTTCTGTGGCTGCTTCTCATCTATCTTCTGGAAAGGCAGGCTAAAGCAGGTTGAGGTTATCAGGCTATCCCAAGAAAAGGACCTAATTTGCAATAGCTTAGCCTGACCTAACTTAACTTAACCAAGGTCAAAATTAATTAATAGTCAAACATCACCTCAGAATTAATCTTAAGGGGTGTTGACAAATCTGGAAGCTAATTATATAAACTATGAACATGAAGAGGGCTTCTGACCAGGCAGAGGAGAAATTGACGATTTCAGCTGGAAACAAGAAATTAGCAGCTACTCTACTCATCTTCATCAGTTTGCTCATTTTTACAGCTTTTGTCCCCTTTATTGCCCAGGGGAAAGAGAACTCATCCAACTTCAAGGCGCTGACCCTGGAGGAAAAACAATTTCTTTACAACCTCCGGCAGGAACGCTGGGAAGCCAACTCGCGCCAGATTTTGCAGAAAATAGCCAGTTTTCAGGGTGAAGCCGGGATTGTGGTCAAGGACCTGCAGACCGGCTGGACCTTTCTTCACAACGAAGACCAGCTTTTTCCCGCAGCCAGTCTGATAAAAATCCCCATCATGGTGGCCTGTTTCAAGGCTGCCCAGGAGGGCCGCATAAGGCTGGAGGAAAAATACGTGCTCAACAGAAAAGACCGGGTCGGCGGCTCCGGTGTTTTGAGAAGAATGCGCAACGGCCGCACGTTTACCTACGCCGAGCTCATCAAATTTATGGTCATTCATAGCGACAATATTGCCACTAACGTGCTGATTGACCGTCTCGGGTTTGATTACTTTAACCAGGTCTTTGCGGAGCTGGGGCTGAAGACGACCAGACTGAGACGAAAGATGATTGATTTTGTGGCCAGAGAGAACGGTCTGGAAAATTATACCACGGCCGAAGAAATAACCCGGGTGCTGGAAATGATTTACCGGGGAAGGTGCTACACCCCCGAAATATCAGCCCAGTGCCTGGAAGTCTTGAAACAGCAGCAGATAAACGACCGACTGCCCAGGTTTCTACCCAAGGATACTCAGGTAGCTCATAAAACGGGGCTGGAAAGAGAAGTCTGCCATGATGCCGGCATTGTCTTTACCCCTTACGGAGATTATGTGATTACCATCCTGGTGCGGACCTGGACCGGACCGCAGACAACCAAAGCGTTCATTGCCCGCCTGAGTTCTTATTTCTATCAAATTTTTAAAACCTGAGATAAGCCTGCCTCCGGGAAGTCTTTTAATTTCACCGGCTTTTTATA
>JBBIRN010000002.1:0-26705 GCA_037441785.1 Candidatus Aminicenantota bacterium
GTTTGCTGATGGCGAAAAGATTTATTCATTCAGGTTGTGGTGGAAGGAATTTTTTGCCAGGCCTTTTTAAGCAAAATTTTTAGACCATAATTTGTCAGACGGCCAGGTTGAACAAAGTGGCCGAGGACCTGGTGGGCTAAAAAAGGTTGATTAAATTTGCAGAATTAATTAAAAAGTTAATCTGAATAAATTATGGAGAAGGGAAAATGAGAAAGACTGTTTGTCAGAGAAAAAACGCGGCCAGATGCTTTCTGTTGATTCTGCTGCTTTTTTCTTTTGTTTGTTCACCGCTCGTTTACGCCCAGGCAAAAGAGGACCGGTCTCTGACTTTGCCGCTTGGCCCCAGAGAATACTGCGGAAAATATTTGCTGGTTGAACCAGGCAAAATCTACTCAGCCAGAAAGGGCCGCACGGTTGAATTTGAACAGATGATAAAAGACATGAAGAAGTCCAAGTTTGTCTACCTTGGTGAAACCCACGACAACCTGGAGATGCACGAGATGCAGTTTCGGGTGATACAGGCTCTTTATCAGCAGGACCCCAGCCTGGCCCTCGGTCTGGAACAGGTAACTGTTGACCTCCAGCCAGTTCTGGACCGCTGGGTAGCCGGCGAGCTCAGCGAAGAAGAGTTTCTCCGGGAAATAAAATGGTATGTGACCTGGAGTTTTAATTATGGTTATTACCGAAAGATATTTGAATTTGCCCGGGAAAAGAAGCTGCCTATCTTTGCTCTTAATGCTCCCAGAAACATCATAAGCAAAATTCGGATGCAGGGTTATGAAGCTCTGAGCGAAGAAGAAAAGAAGATTGTTCCGCCTCTGGACCTGACCAACGAAGAACACCGGTTACTTATCCGGACCATCTTTGAAGCCGAGGAAATCCCGCCCCAGATGAAAGGTGCTAACCTGGAGGCAATGCTGGAAGGACTTTACCGGGCCCAGGTGGCCTGGGATGAGACCATGGGAGCTAACGCCGTGAAAGCGGCCGAAGCCACTGGCCGCCGGGTGGTGGTGCTGGCTGGTTCTGGCCATATGCTCTACAACTTGGGCCTTAATTATAGAGCCTGGCAGAAGAGCCGCCAGCCATTCGTGACCATCATCGGGCTGGAGGTGCCGGAAAATGCCCGGCTGAAAGTTTCCAGAGGACTGGCTGATTACCTCTACGGGGTCAAAGAAAGACCTTTTCCAGCTTACGGCTTTCAGTCTCAGCTTAAAGAAAGTAGAGGGGCTGGCTAACCTGGTGGTAGCGGCCAACCCCACTGAACCACTGGCGAAAAACGCCGGCTTTCAGAAAGGCGATGTCATCTTGACGGTTGAGGAAAAGCCAGTTGAAGATGTTCACGAATTTCGCTGGTTGATGGCTAAACATAACTGGGGAGACGAAGTTAAGGTCAAAGTGCTCAGAAGCGGCGAGGTAATTCAGCTAAACATCAGGTTTGACCCGGAGCTTTTAAAAAAGAAGAATTGAGGAAGCAGGTGGCGCGGAAAACCAGAATTATTAAAAGAGCGGAGAAGAGTTTATTCTGAGCCAACTTCAGGTGAATGAGCAAGTCCGGGATTTGCTCAAGCTGGCTCAGGTTCAGGGATAACGTTTGAAAAAAATTATTTTTAAAAATTAATGGTCAAAAACTTTTTAAGTAAAAAACCTCAGGAGGTGGCTCATGTCCAGAAAGGTTCTTGGCTTAGCCCTGACCTTTTTTCTTTTTGTCTCAGCGGCCGGGGCCGCTGTTAGCCTTAAGACACCGGCGGAAGAAAACCGTTACACCAGGTACACCCAGTATGAAGAGGTGGTGAAATTTTTATCCCAGGTTGAAGCCCGAAGCCAGAACCTCAAGGTAAAGATAATCGGGCGAACCAGGGAAGTGGATAAATATCCAGCCCGGGACCTTTTCCTGGCGGTTCTGACCGAGGAAGGGGTAAGTGAACCAGGGGAGCTGAACAGCCAGAAGCCAACCATTCTTTTCATTGCTTCCCAGCATGGTAACGAGCAATCAGCCAAGGAAGCAGCCTTAAGGCTTATCCGCGACCTGGCTCTGGGTGACCTTAACCCGCTGCTGAAAAGAGTCAACGTCCTGATTATTCCTCAGGCTAACCCCTACGGTAATTGTTTTGACCTCCGGCAGAATGAAGTTGATTTAGATTTAAACCGCGATCACGTCAAGCTGGAAGCAGAAAGCACCCGGGCCATTCACCGCGTCTTTGCCCGGTACCTGCCGGAAGTGACCATGGACCTGCATGAGAAAGGGGACGATTATTACCGTGTTTCTGTCGGCTGTGTGTCCAACCTGAACATTCATCCCTCGCTTCAATCTTTTTCCAGGCAGGTCATCCTGCGGGAAATAGAAAAAAAACTGGAGAAGAAAAAAATTACCTTTTTTGAATACCTGGTTTCTGAGCCGCTCGGTCTGGATACCTCTTCCGGAGCCAGGATTTCCGCCGAAGGGCCTGGAGAAATGATGCTCAGGTACAGCACTACGGACCTGAACGACGGCCGCAACAGCCTTGGTATTTATGAAACGCTTTCCTTTATTCAGGAAGTGTCCTCCCGCCACGACCTGGCTACCCTGGAATGGCGAACGGGCTGGCAGTATGAAGGTATCAGGGCTCTGGTAGAGACCGTGGCTGCCCGGCCGGATGAAATCAGGCAGCTGGTGCGGGGTTTGCGGACAGAGCTTCTTAAAAGAGCCCGGCAGCGGGCTGAAGAGGATCCCGTGCACTTGAGGATGCGTTATGAACGCGACCCTGGCCAACCGGAGCTGGTGATAAAAGCTTTTGCCAGGCCCTCTTCTCCTATCAGGGGCATTTTAAAAGTGGACAAGAAAGCCGGAGATTATCTGCTGGCTGAAGATATTGCCCCTTACTCAGGCCCGGCTGATTATAAAGTGGTCACGCGGGTGGAGAAAAACTGGTTTCCTCTGGTTAAGTCTGAACTGGCGGTCCAGCGGCCTGCCGGCTACGTCATACCAGCCGAAAGATTTGACTTGGTGGAAGTTCTGCTCAGTCATGGACTGAAAGTTCAGATGCTGGAAAAAGCCGCTACGGTAGAAGTCGGAATCTACCGGGTGAAAGAGTTGGTGCCAGCCCGGGCTGATTATCTGCCGCCAGAAAAAATAACGGTGGAGCTAGAAAAACAGAAGGTAGCGCTGAAAAGGGGAGATTTTATTATTTCCTGTGAGCAGCCGGGAGCTAACCTGATTCCCTGTCTTCTGGAACCGCAATCTGAATATGGTTTAATCCGTTATTTTAAGTTTAAGCTGGTGCCAGAAGTTGATGATTATTATCAGATTTACCGGCTGGATGTTCCGCTGGCTCTATCCGCGGTGGACCTTAAAAACTGGTAGTTCATAATGGTGGACTGAAAGAAGCCCTAGCCAAAAGATTAAAAGCAAAAGATATGAAAAATTTTTAAAAAAATCCTGAAACCGCTTTATTATCTTAATTTTTCTATTTTCTGAATATCAGGCCAGAATTCCTCTGGTGGCTGGTAACGTGTCCGGAGTTTTTTGGCTTCCTCTCGCGGACCAAGTTTTTCCCGGGCGGGGATCAGAAACCAGGCGTAAGGCCCTTCTTCATGTTCTCTGGAATAACTGATGATGCTCTCCAGTTTCTGGCGAGCCAGCTCAGTTTTCGACATCTTCTCATACACAAGAGCCTCCAGGTAATCCTGGATTCTTTGGTCCGGGTCAAAAGGTCGGCCGGTGCCCAGTCTTTCCGGGTATTCTCGCGAAAGAGCTATTTCCTTCAGGGCCTGTTCCCAGTCTTTTTCTTTCATTTTCTCCAATGCCAGGTGAAGGTGGGTGCGAAGGTAAAGACTGTGGACTTCACTGGCCCCTTCGTAGGGGAGCACCTGCATCCTGTCCAGCAATTCTGCGGCCCGGAGATAATCCTGGTTGGCCAAGAAGGCTTTGACCGCTTCAGCCTGGAGAAACATGTTTTCCGGAAATTTTTCCAGGGCTTTTAAACTGTATTCCAGCGCCGTCCGGCCGTTATTCCTGGCCAGTTCAAACCTGATCAGATGGTACCAGGTTCTCCAGGCTTCCGGAGAAAGCTCCACAGCCCGACGCAAATCAGCCCGGGCTTGTTCTGTTTCCTGATACCTTAAGTAAGCTCTGGAGATAAAAACCGGGTAATAATCAGCCTGGTCCAGGGCGGCAAACATCTGCCGGGCTTCTTCCAGACGGTCTTTGTGCCAGTAAATCAGACCGAGGTAATAACGAAACTTCCAGCAATCCGGACGAAGCTGGCTGGCCCAGGTAAAAACCGGGATGGATTCTTCACGAAAGGGAAAGACCAGGTAGGGGGAGGCACTGGTCGCCTGGTCCAGTTTGGTGTTACTTTCTTTTAAATCGTAATACTGAAGCAGGTAGGCCTGCCAGACCAGGGTTTCAGCCGTCTGCGGGGCCAGGGAGAGCAGTTTCAGGGCAGTTTCTCTTTCACCTATTTCCAGGTAGTGTAAAGCCAGTTCTAGGTAAGTTTGTTCGGGAAATTCATTCTTGATGGCTTGCTGGAAGAGCCTGAGATTTTTCTCGGTAGGCTGGAGCAAATAAAGCTCATAGCGGGCCAGATGGTCCAGCCGGTCTAAATTTAAAGCCTGGAGACAACTCTGGCGGGCAGCCTTCTTGTTTTCCAGGTGACGGTAGATAGCGGCCAGGAGTTCGTAGGGCAGAGGATTCTGACGGTCATAATCAGCCGCCCTTTCCGCATAAGTCCTGGCCAGTTCATAATCTTTTTCCTGAAGAGAAATTTTCGCCAGCTGCAGATAAGCTGGTAGTGCGTAAGCGGCTGAGCGGGCCGCCCAGCCAAAAGCTTCTTTGGCCTCGGTAAGCTGGTTTAACCTGAGGCTGGCCAGACCGTAGACGTAGTTGGCTTCCGGGTGATACATGGACAGGCTCACTGCCTTTCTGGCGTAATCCAGGGCTGTTTCATACTGGCCGCGGCGGCTGTAAAGTTCCGAAAGCCGGCAGAGAGCTGGCAGATGGTCTGGTGCCTGATTTAGTATCCGGTGATATTTTTCCAGAGCCGAGCGGTAGTCCCTCTGATTTTCAGCCGTTTCAGCGGCCAGAAAAAGCTCTTCGGTGTTTTCCCCGGAAGGAAGGTAAAAGTGGAAAGGTTTTTTTATTTCTCTGTCTGAGTCCAGGGTTTGGTGGATGATTTTCTGGCCCAGCCAGATAACCTGGTTTTTCTCTTCTTGAAAGTTGTCTATCTGAATGGTTTGTTTCTGGCCCGGCTGGAGGCTGAGCTTCAGGTTGACCAGTTCTTTATCATCCTGTTTGATGAGGAGGCGGTCGTTAATTTTTTGCAGGGCATAAAGGTTTAGCTCGGCGGCCTGGCCCTCTTTTTTCTTCAGGCTGAGGACAACTTCCGGAGAAGCTCCTGACATTGGTCCGATACCGCTGTAGGGAAACCAGATTTCCTGCCAGCGGTCAGCGGTTGCCGGTGGGAAGGAGCCGTGGTCAGATTGGTTGAGCAACCGGCCGGCCTGGGGCTCAGTGTACTGGCCGTCATGGTCCGTCAGCAGGTCAACCCAGATTTCACCGGCCCGGCTGAGGTCCCAGATCCAGATTTTTTTGCCTGGTTGGTCAGGATAGAGAGCCCAGTGACCAAAGCCGAAGTCCGACTTCTGGTAATAGCCGCCGTAAAAATGGTCGTAAGAACCTATGACAAAATAACTTTTGGAACTGCCAAAAGCGTTGTTCCGGTACCAGGAGAGGTCCCGGCCTTCCCGGTCAACTGGCCAGGGACTGAGTGGCTGAGAATAATCATGGCCGAGGTGATACTTACCCGGGAAAATGTATTTGAGGTCCTCAGTGGCGGGTACTGCAGCACACATCCAGGCGTAATATGATTCACGGAATGGGCGGGGGTTAATCCAGCGTGTCTGAGTTTCAAAAAAATCTTTATCGGGCTGAACCTGGATGGTGACGCGCCAGCGCGTGCGAGAGGGCCAGTCGTAATTGCCGACAGTGCAGGAAATAGTGCCATCAGCTCTTTTTTCTACTGTGTAGTCAACGGGTGAAGCGGTGGCTGGCGAGTGGCCAACTACCCCAAAGTTGAATTCAATGCCGCCCGAGGTCCAGGGTCCGCGCAGCCCTATTTCCCGAAATTTGACCACCCGGTTGGTGTAAAGAAAATCTTTGCCGGTCAGCAGACAGCGTGCTCCCCAGATTTTACCGCCTATTTCCGGGAGCACCATCACTTCCAGAAAACGATTTTTCAGCCTGACCACTGTCCAATCCTGGGGCCGGGATTCAGTGGTGAAGCCGTTGAAAACAAAATAGGGATAAATCCTGGCGCCTGAACCCCACATAGAAGAACGGGCAAAAACCGGAATGGGATCAGGGTCAGAATAAGGATAGGTGGTGATGGTTTCTTTTTTCACGGAAAGAACGGTGCTGTCCTGGCCAGAACAAGCAAAAAAGAAGATGACCAGGGACATGGTCACGATGATAAGGCTTGATTTTTTTATAACCTGATAAATATTCAAGCTTAAATTATGGAGGCTGGTCTTTTCTTTCATGGTCAAGACTCCTAGTTTGGCCTGGTACCTGATTCACTCTCCATTATGATTTCATACTGCTGGTAACTTTTTCAACTTCTTTTTGCTTAAGGCTTTGGGTAGGGAAGTCTGAAGAAAAGAAGAGCTAAAAATTATCCTAACCAGAGAGCCTGGGCTTATCTTTTAAAAGACTAGAATAAATCTTAATGACCGGATAACCAGAGCCCATTAAAATCAGCTTAAGACAAGTTTCTACCAGCCTTCAATTTTTGCCTTTGATTTCCTGGTAGATAACTTCTACCAGAGAGGGCCAGCGGCTGGTGCTACCGGCTGGTGCTTGTGGCCCCAGAGCAGATTTAATTTCTTCCAGCGTTTTCCCCTTGTCTATTAATTGCCGGACTTGTTTTTCTTTCTGGTTGAGGTAATCAATCAGGCCGGCTACCTGCTGGCGGTTGGCTGGTTCAGCATGCCCGGACAGGAAAATTTCTATTTCTGGCTTGTAAGGCAGCAGGTTTTGCAATGTTTTAAGGTAACCGTAGAAAGAGCCATTTTTATGTAGGTGGATGAGAGGGTCGCGTCCGAAAAACATCAGGTCGCCCACAATGGCTAGGCGGCTGTCTGGGATGAAGATAACCGTATCTCCGCTGGTGTGAGCCGGGCCGAAATTTTTAAGTTCCAGTTTGCTGCCTGCAAAGTCCAGGACTTTGGTACCTTCGTATGTTTCCGTGGGCAAAATCTTTTTTAATTCCGGAGTTCTTTCCACCTGGGGCAGCATTTCTTCATAAGTTTTCTGGTGAGCCAGGATTTTCATCTCTCCGGTTAATCCGGCCAGGCCGTTGACGTGGTCTCCGTCGCTATGGGTTAGAATGATCATGGCTACCGGCCGGCCGGTAACTTTCTTTATTTCGGAGATCATTTCCCGGAAAGAATTATCAGTCATCTTAGCATCAACCAGCAGGTTGTCCTTCTTTCCAGCAATCAAGTAGCAATTGGCTCCTGCGCCACCCTTAATGAGGTAAATGTTGTTTTTAATTTTTTCTAAGGTTATCGGTGGCGGGGAAGCCGGTTGAGCCAGCAGGGAAGAAATCGGAGCCAGGATTAAGCATATAAAAACGCAGATAGCGAAAAAGTTTTTTGGCTTTTCTGGCAGGCATAAAATTAAGGCCTTTGGCTTTTTCATTTCACCCTCCTGAGTTAATAGGCTTTGATTTTTTCACCCTTAGATAACAACAACAATAATTGTTATCCAGGCAGGTAGAAAATTCAACCTGATTGTTCTTCTGTGTGTTAACCTGGCCTCCAGTTCATGATGAGTGCCCGGGCGCAGTGGTGAGCCAGTCAAGATAAACTTAACCTGAAGGGCAAAGTTTGTTTTAAATGATTGCTACGGTCTATTGGTCTTTTCAAGGGTGCAATATTGGCTCATCCGGCTATATTGTGGATAAAAATTAGAGATTACTGATTCCTTAAACCTAAGTTCAATCTTGGTTAACTCATTGATAATGAAGCAATTAATGAAATATCAACAAAATTTAGAACATTCCTCTCCGACCATCTTTTAAAACCTTTATCGCTAAGTCTTATATTCGCTCATTGAAAATTATGATTTTCCAAGTTTACCCATTTAAAAGTTGGAAGGACCAAAATATTTAATAAACAAGAAACAGTTGGGATGTTGGCAAACTGAACAATTAGTTGAAAAAGAAATTGTTGCCGAGATGAAAAAAAACTCATCCCGACCCTAAATTTTTTTATTTTTTCCTTTTAATAATTTCTGGACAGTCTGGCCCAGACGGGCCGGGTTCTCAATTATTTCAACCCCAGCTTCTTTAAGAGCCCTGAGTTTTTCGGCGGCCGTGCCCTGTCGTCCTTCTATGATGGCTCCGGCGTGACCCAGCCTTTTCCCGGGGGGTGCCGTCAGACCGGCCACGTAAGCGGCCACCGGCTTGGGATAAGGAGAACTTTTCAGGTATTCGGCCGCTTCTTCTTCAGCCTGCCCGCCGATTTCTCCGATTAACAGCACGGCCTGAGTCTGGTCATCATCTTTGAACCTTTTCAGCAGCTCCGTAAATTTCAGGCCCACAATAGGGTCGCCGCCGATACCGACAGCCGTGGACTGCCCGAGTCCCAGGTTAGTCAGCTGGTAAACAGCTTCATAGGTTAGGGTGCCGGAACGAGAAACAATGCCTACCGGACCAGGCTGATGGATGTGAGCAGGCATTATTCCCACTTTACTTTTCCCAGGTGAAATTATTCCTGGAGTGTTTGGCCCGATGAGCTGGGTTCCTCGTTCGATAAGAAATTTTTTCACTCTCAACATATCTAAGACCGGGATTCCTTCGGTGATACAGACCACAAGCTTTATACCGGCGTGGCTGGCTTCCATGATAGCTTCGGCCGCGGCCAGAGGTGGAACAAAGATGACAGAAATTTCCGGTTGTTCAGCTCTCATGGCCTGTTCCACGGTGTTAAAAACGGGCACGCCCAGGTGCCTTTGGCCGCCTTTTCCTGGCGTCACGCCGGCCACAATTTTTGTTCCGTAAGCCAGCATTTTTTCCGTGTGAAAGGAGGCCTGTTGACCGGTTATTCCCTGAACCAGAACTCTGGAATTTTTCTCCAGCAGAATACTCATGGCCTTATTCCTGAAGGTTTACCTTGCTTAACTCCACGGCTTTCCTGGCGGCCGCCTCAAAATCTGGCAGGAAATGAAAAGGCAGACCAGATTGTTCCAGAATTTTCTGGCCTTCTTCCACGTTTGTTCCTTCCAGCCTGACCACCACCGGTTTCTGTAGAGAAATCCTTCTGGCCGCAGCCACTATCCCTCTGGCCACCAGGTCGCAGCGCACAATCCCGCCGAAAATGTTTACCAGAGCGGAGGTAACATCTCTGTCAAGGAGTAGGATTTCAAAAGCCTGGCTGACGGCTTCCTCCGTAACGCCGCCACCGATATCCAGAAAATTGGCCGGCTGGCCGCCAAAGTACTGGATTAGGTCCATGGTGGCCATGGCCAGCCCGGCCCCGTTAACCAGGCAGCCAATATGACCGCTCATTTTGAGGTAGTTCAGTTTGAACTTTCTGGCTCTGATTTCTTCCGGGCTCAGCTCAGACAGGTCTTCCAGCGGAGCCAGTTCAGGATGCCTGACCAGTCCAGAATCGTCAAAATCCATTTTTATATCACCAGCTACCAGCTGGTCCGCCTCGGTTAAAAAAAGCGGGTTGATTTCCAGAAGTTTCAGGTCGTGGCGGAGGAAAAAACGCTCCAGTCTTTCTATATAGTCCAGGAATGTCTTTATTACTTCTGCCGGCAGGTCCAGGAAATAAGTTAGGTTTCTTCTTTGAAAGCTGTAAAGCCCGGTGTCCGGGAAAAAAATCTCTTGCTTGATCAGCTCCGGCCGGCTGCTGGCTAGCTCTTCTATATCCACTCCGCCTTGTTTGCTGACCAGAGCCACCAGCCTTTCGTGTTTTCGGTCCACGCTCAGCCCGAGATAGAATTCTCTTTTAATTTGTTGTAATTTTTCTACCAGTATTTTTTTTACCAGTTTACCTTGAGGTCCAGTCTGAGGGGTGATGAGGCGGGTGTTCAAAAGGCTGGCGGCCTGGCTGCTGACTTCCTCAACGCTTCTGGCGCTTTTTATGCCGCCGGCTTTTCCCCGACCACCAGCCAGAATCTGAGCCTTGAGCACCACCGGAAAACCGAGCTCTTGAGCGATGTTTTGAGCTTCTTCCGGAGTTTCTGCTACCTGGCCATCAGGCACCAGAAGCCCCAGTTCTTTTAAAAATTTTTTCGCTTGGTATTCGTGGATGAGCATCTTGGTTCAAAACTATTTCAAAACTATTTCTGTAAAAAAAAAGTTATCAATTTTTCCCTCTTATTTTATTTAATTCATGGCTCAAATACCAGAGAATTGTAAAAACAGTCTACTTTATTTGGGGGCCGGCCTGATTATTAAACTTTGGCGATGGTCCATAATCAGGCGGTGGCCAGGAAATCATCTGTTTAAATTTAAGCCAGTATTCTACAAAATAAAAAGATTTGCCTGATAAATTGAACAGAGGCTTTTCTTATTCTGGGGCCGTATTGTTGTTTACCGGTTTAATTTAGGAACAGTCTTGTTTGCTTAGAGATTTTTATTTATCTTAAGCTTTAGATGGAAAAAAAAATCCAGAAAACACCTTTCACTATTTTTTAATTTCCTCAGACAAAAAAAAGGGCAGAGTGCTTAAACACTCTGCCCCTTGATTCTACTGACTTTTTCCGGTTCAGATTTTACATTCAGATACTGTTTTGCTGACTGAAGCCACGGTCTTGGCAAACTGGGCCTTTTCTTCTTCAGTGAGCTTGATTTCAAATATCTTTTCCATGCCCTTGGCGCCTATCAGACAGGGAACGCCGATGAACAGTCCGTTGACCCCGTACTCGCCTTCACAGAGAGCAGCGCAGGGGAGAACCCGGCGTTTATCTTTGAGGTAGGATTCAGCGATGACGATGGCGCTCCAGGCCGGGCTGAAGAAAGCGGAACCCTTGCCGAAGAGCTTCACAATTTCAGTGCCGGCTTCCCGCGTTCTGTTGACCAGACGCTCTATCTGCTCAGGAGTGGCGATTTCTGTAAGCGGCACGCCGCCAACAGTGGTCAAACGGGGCAGGGGAACCATGTCCGGACCATGGCCGCCAAGAACCGTGCCCCAGACATCAGCCACCGACACGCCCAGTTCCATAGCGATGAAGGCTCTCCAGCGAGCCGTATCCAGAGTTCCGGCCATGCCCACTACCTGATTCTTGGGGAAGCCAGTAACCTTGTGGAAAACATAGACCATGGCATCAAGGGGATTGGTCACAATGATGCAGAAAGCGTTGGGCGCATACTGCTTAACTCCGTTAGCCACGCCAGTAATAATTTTGATGTTGACGTTGAGCAGGTCTTCTCTGGTCATGCCTGCTTCTCTGGGCTTTCCGGCCGTGACGATGACCACATCCGCTCCGGCTATGTCTTTGTAATCGGAAGTGGCTGTGATGTTGGCATCATAATTGCCGTGGGGAGCCATTTCCATCAGGTCCAGGGCTTTGCCCTTACAGACGTTGACATACTCAGGCACATCAAGGATGACTATGTCTCCCAGTTCTTTCTGGGCCGCCAGCATGGCCAGAATCTGGCCAATCTGACCGCCGCCTATTAGAGCAATCTTTTTGCGCATGTGAAATACTCCTTTTATTTAATTTTTGTCGCTATAAAATTTTAACCCTTGACGTAATTTTGCCAGGCCTCTTCCAGTTTGGGGTTGTTCAGCCAGTCAATCAGGTAATCAGTAAATTCTTTTCCTGTGGCTCCGTTTGGACGTCCGGTGATGACCAGCTTCTTCTCGTACTGGCCGCAGATGTCCAGAGCCATTTCCAGTTTCCTGGCTCTTTCCTGGTAGCCGATATGGTTGATGAGCATGGCCGCTGCTCTAATCATGCTGGAAGGGTCAGCGTACTGGGCTCTGCCTTCCTGAACCATCCTGGGGGCTGAACCATGAATAGCTTCAAACATGGCGTACTGTTTGCCGATGTTGGCCGCACCGGCCGTGCCCACACCGCCCTGGAATTCAGCCGCTTCGTCGGTCAGGATGTCACCATAGAGGTTAGGCAGTACCAGGACCTGGAATTCGCGCCGTCTTTTTTCATCCACCAGCTTGGCGGTCATGATGTCAATGTACCAATCGTCAGCCTGGATTTCGGGATATTCCTTGGCGATTTTATAAAAGGTCTCCAGGAAAAGTCCATCCGTGGTCTTGACCACATTAGCTTTGGTCACGCAGGTAACTTTGGTTTTACCGTTTTTCTTAGCATAATCAAAGGCCATGCGGCAGATACGGTCAGCACCAGGAGCGGATATTAACTTAAAATCAATAGCCAGGTCGCCAACCTGCACACCCTGAGAGCCAAGAGCATAAAGGTCTTCGGTGTTCTCTCTGAAGAAGATCCAGTCAATTCCCTGCTTGGGCACGCGCACAGGCCTGACGTTGGCAAACAGGTCCAGCTCCTTTCTCATGGCCACGTTGCAGCTTTCAATGTTCGGCCAGGGGTCGCCTTTTCTGGGCGTGGTGGTAGGTCCCTTCAGGGTCACGTGGTATTTCTTGATTTCTTCCAGCACATCATCCGGGATGGCTTTGTTGTGAGCGGCCCGGTTTTCAATGGTCAGACCTTCAATAGTGTTGATGTAAACCTTGCCCTTCTTTAATTCTTCTTCCAGCATGTAGCGCAGAACCCTTTCCGCTTCGGCCGCAATGTAGGGGCCGATGCCGTCACCAGGCAGGATGCCGATTTTGATGGGTGAGACTTTGGAGTAGTCAATCCAGTCCGGGGCCGCTTTTAGTTTTTCAACCCTTTGAGCCTGAATTTCCAGCAGATGGCCAAAATGTTCCTTGGCTTTTTCGATAGCAGTCCGGTCAATCATTTAACCTCCTTATTGTTTTGAAGTGAAATGTTAAGAAATAATTTTATTGGTTTTTGCTGTTTAATTCAACAAAAAAATTGCGGAAGAAAAAATCTCTTTTGACAAGGGAAATTAAAATAAATAAGATAGATTTCTGGCCAAAAAATAGTTTAAAAGCATTAATCTAAAAAGGAGAAAGAAAATGCTGGAGTCCTATTATCAAAAAGCCGAAGAAAGAAAAAAACTGGGTATTCCACCCCTTCCTTTAACACCGGAAGAAACGGCTGAAGTCTGTCAGGGTCTGGAAAACCCGCCAGCTGGCCTGGCCGAAGAGCTGGTTTATTTGCTGGAGCAAAGGGTTTCTCCAGGTGTGGACCCAGCCGCCAAGGTCAAAGCGGCCTGGCTGGCCGACCTGGCCTTCGGCCGCAGAAAATCTCCGGTAATTTCTCCAGAAGGCGCGGTTTTTCTTTTAGGTACCATGATTGGTGGTTACAATGTAGAACCTCTAGTCAGTCTGCTTGAGCATCCGGTTCTGGCGGAGAAAGCAGCAGAGGCCCTGAAGAATATAATCCTGGTTTACAGTGCCTACGATCAGGTAGTGGCTCTGGCCAAAAGCAATCCTGCAGCCAGAGCCGTCCTTGAATCCTGGGCTAAAGGAGAATGGTTTTTATCCAGGCCAGAATTGCCGAAGGAAATGGTGCTAAAAGTTTACAAAGTTGATGGTGAAATAAACACTGATGATTTTTCCCCGGCCAAGTATGCCTGGAGCCGCCCTGATATTCCTTTGCATGCTCTGTCCATGGGCGAAACCAGGTTTCCGGGCGGTATTGAAGTTATAAAGAAATTCAGAGAAGAAGGGTATAAAGTGGCTTTTGTGGGAGATGTGGTAGGCACCGGTTCTTCCCGGAAGTCTGCCTGCAACTCGCTCATGTGGCACATAGGTGAGGACATACCTTATGTTCCTAACAAGAGAAGGGGAGGAGTGGTCATTGGCGGGTTGATTGCCCCCATATTTTTCAACACTACTGAAGATTCTGGCGGTCTGCCCATCCAGGCTGAGGTCAGCAAACTGAAGACTGGAGACGTCATCGTTATTGACACCGAGCAAGCCCTCATCAAGGACCAGAACGGTCAGGTACTGGCCAGCTTTGAGTGGAAGCCGGTGACCATTAAAGATGAATTCCGGGCTGGCGGTCGGCTGAACCTGATCATCGGTCGGCAGCTCACAGAAAAAGCCAGAAAAGAGCTGGGCTGGCCGGAAGCTGACTTTTTCACCCGTCTGGAAAACCCCACTCCCAAACCAGGACAGGGCTATTCTCTGGCCCAGAAGATAGTTGGCAAAGCTTGCGGCTTACCGGGTGTGCTGCCGGGCACCAGCTGTGAGCCCAGGATGACGACTGTTGGCTCCCAGGATACCACCGGTCCGATGACCGCTGATGAGCTGAAAGAACTGGCCTGCCTGGAATTCCAGACGGATTTATTCATGCAGTCTTTCTGCCATACAGCTGCTTATCCTAAACCAACAGATGTGAAAATGCACCGTAGCCTGGCAGCTTTTGTCATTGAAAGAAAAGGGGTGGCTCTGAAACCGGGTGATGGGGTAATTCATTCCTGGCTGAACCGGCTGATTCTGCCTGACACAGTCGGTACCGGCGGCGATTCTCACACCCGTTTTCCCATAGGTATCAGCTTTCCAGCTGGTTCCGGGCTGGTGGCTTTTGCTGGTGCCCTGGGGTTCATGCCCCTGGATATGCCAGAGTCTGTTCTGGTCAGGTTCTCCGGACAGCTCAAGCCTGGCCTTACCCTGCGGGATGTGGTCAACGCTATCCCTTACTTTGCCATCAAAAAAGGACTCCTGACCGTAGCCAAGAAAGGTAAGAAAAACGTGTTCAACGGTCGTATCCTGGAAATTGAGGGCCTGGAAAACCTGACCGTGGAGCAGGCCTATGAATTAACCGATGCTTCAGCGGAAAGGTCAGCGGCAGCCAGTGTTATTTCCCTGAAAGAAGAGACGGTGGTTGAGTACCTGAAAAGCAACATCGCCTTGATGAAAAAAATGATTGAAGAAGGCTACCAGGAAGCCAGGACGCTGGAAAAGAGAATAAAAGCAGCTGAAGAATGGATTAAAAACCCTGTTTTGCTCAAGAGAGACCCCAACGCCGAGTATGCGGCTGTGCTGGAAATTGACCTGTCGGAAATAACCGAGCCATTACTGGCCTGTCCTAACGACCCGGATGATGTCAAGCCTCTATCTGAAGTCGCTGGAGATAAAATTGATGAGGTTTTTATCGGCTCCTGTATGACCAACATCGGCCATTTCCGGGCCGCAGCCAGGATATTTGAAAAAGCTCCCTACCCGGAAACGCGCATCTGGCTTACGCCACCGACCAAAATGGAGCATGCTCAGCTGATGAAAGAAGGCTTGTTTGCTGCTTTTGCCAACGTAGGTGCCAGGGTGGAAATTCCCGGTTGTTCTCTGTGCATGGGAAACCAGGCCAGAGTCAGACCTGGAGCCACGGTGATTTCCACCTCCACCAGGAATTTTGATAACCGGATGGGTGATAACGCCCGGGTTTATTTAGGTTCAGCTGAGCTGGCCGCACTGGCGGCGGTGGAAGGCAAGCTGCCAGAGGTGGATAAATATTTCCAGGTGATGCAGGAAAAAATCCTGCCCCAGGCGGACCAGATTTATCGTTATCTTGAATTTCATAAAATGGGCGATTTTTCTCTGGAATATGTTTAAAAAAGGGGTAAAAGATGGGTGTGATTATTGACCTTTCAGGTAAAAAAGCTCTGGTGACCGGCGGCTCCAGAGGTATCGGTCGGGCCACAGCTATCCTGCTGGCTGAAGCTGGCGCGGACGTGGTCATCCATTACCAGAAACAGGAAAAAGCGGCGGAGGAGACCAGACAGCTGGCCGAAAGTAAAGGTGTTAAAGCCCTGACTCTCAGAGCAGAAATTTCCCGGCGCCAGGAAGTAGAGGACATGGTAAAGGCAGTGCTGGACAGATGGGGCGGCATTGATATTCTGGTAAACAACGCTGGCATCTGGACTTACGGAGAGATGGGTAACATGCCCGAGGAAGTCTGGCGCGAAACCATGGCCGTAAACCTGGATGGAGTTTATTATGTAACCAATGCAGTGGTCCCGGCCATGAAGAAAAAGCATCAGGGCTGGATCGTCAACGTGGCTTCCACCGCGGCCGTAAGAGGGGAAGCCTTACATTCGCACTATGCGGCCAGCAAAGGAGCGCTGGTCTCTCTGACCAAATCTCTGGCTGTGGAGCTGGCCCCTTTTAACATCAGGGTTAATTGCGTAGCTCCTGGGTGGGTAGAAACAGACATGTGTACTGAAGTCTTCAGCGACCCGGCCTTCAAGGAAAAAGTCAGGCAGTCCATTCCCCTGAAGAGAATTCCCCCTCCAGAGGATGTAGCTGGCCCCATCCTTTTCCTGGTTTCAGACCTGGCCAAGCACATTACCGGGGAA
Organism: Candidatus Aminicenantota bacterium; assembly: GCA_037441785.1. Classification (GTDB taxonomy): domain Bacteria; phylum Acidobacteriota; class Aminicenantia; order Aminicenantales; family Saccharicenantaceae; genus Saccharicenans. The sequence goes on from JBBIRN010000002.1 coordinate 16,395, forward strand.
ATTCTTAACGTCAACGGCGGTGCCGTCCTCTGCGGTGGATAAAAAAATTGTTGATTAATTTCAATTTTTTTGTTATTTAATAGACAAAAAGTAAGGAGGGATAAACATGGAGGAGGTTGAGGTCGGTCGTATTACTCATTATTTTCCTAAAATTCAGGTTGGAGTAGCCAGAGTAAGCGGTAGGGGGTTCAGGGTAGGGGATGTAGTTCATATTAAGGGACATAGCACGGATTTTTATCAAAAAATTGAGTCCATGCAGATAGAACATAAGCCAGTGGAAGAAGCCAAGGCCGGAGAAGAGGTGGCTTTTAAAGTTGACATGCCTGTGCGGGAGCATGACGTGGTTTTTAAAGTGGTTGAGTGAAGGAGGAAAATCTGGTAAAATCCAGATTACTAAACAAGCGGGCTGAAATTATTTATTAAAATGATTTTTTAGAGAAGAAAAATGAGTAAAAGATTAATCTCTATCGTCATAGTTCCTAACTGGAAGACAAATTTCAGGACGGTTACCATCCCTCAGAAAGCCATCAGGTTGGTGATCATCGGAGTTGTGGCTTTTGCCGTGCTCTTTTCCTACTTTCTGGTTGATTATTTTTCCATGACCATGACCAAGGCTAAGTACAAGGAGCTGCTCAAGGAAACCCAGAGCCAGAAAGAAGCCATCGCTAACTATGAGGTTACCATTTCCCAGATGAAAGAAACTCTAAACAGCCTGGAAAACTACGTCAGGAAAATTAATGTCCTGGCCGGCATTCAGTCTCCGGACAGAATAACCGGAGAGCCCGGGCTGGGTGGGGGTGACCGCTTAGACGTTAAAGCAGACACCAAACTCACCAGAGAAGTGACTCCTGGAGCCATTCAGGCCATCAAGCAGAGAGCAGAATCTATGGAGAAAAACCTTAGTTATGTTCTGCACTTTTTTGAAAACCAGAATACTAACCTGGCCACTACCCCCACTATCTGGCCCACGGTGGGCTGGGTTTCTTCATCTTTTGGGCCCAGAATTGACCCCTTTACCGGTCGGAATGCCATGCATACCGGTCTGGACATTGCCACCAATCTCAACAACCCGGTGGTAGCCACGGCCAACGGCGTGGTAGTTCAGGTCGGCTTTGATAAATACAAAGGAAATTTTGTGGTCATAAGCCATGGTAATGGTTTTTCCACGGAATACTGGCATCTTCAGAAGTATGTGGTCAGGTCAGGCCAGAAAGTGGACAGAGGTCAGCTCATTGGCTACGTGGGCAAGACCGGCAAGGCTCTTGGCCCGCACCTCCATTATGAAGTTCATCTGAACGGCAAACCCATCAACCCCATTGATTACATCATAGAAGAATAGGGGAATAAAGCCCAATTTTGGGTTGGGGTTGGTTTCAGTTCTGTTTAAGTTATCAAAAGTTAAAAAAGGCGCCGGTTGAGATTTTATTTCCCAGACTGAAGGCATAGGCCGTCATCTCTTTTTTGCCCTCTGGCTTGATTTTTTCAATAAGGTAGAGATTCCCCCCGCCGCAGCGAACATAAAGACCAGCTTTATCCACCCTGACTATTTCTCCGGGACGAGCTTCTGGCATAAGGCCGGGCAGGACTTGGCCCGAGAGAATTTCCAGTCTTAACCCGTTTAGAAAGGTGTAAGCACCAGGCCAGGGGTAAAAAGCCCGTACTTTTCGGTCAATGACTTCAGCTGGCTCGGACCAGTCAATTTTTCCCTGTTCTTTGGTAATTTTGGGAGCATAAGTGGCTTGAGAATGGTCTTGCTCCACAGGAGTCAGGGAATCAATCTGGTTTAAGGTTTTAATCAAAAGCTCAGCTCCGAGGTAAGACAGCCGTGTTTCCAGTTCCTGGGTGTTTTCCCTGGGCAGTATTTCTACCATTTCCCTGGCCAGAATCGGTCCTTCATCCATCTTTTCATTCAGTTGCATGATGGTTACGCCAGTAAACCGGTCGCCGTTGAGTATAGCCCAGGCTACCGGGGCTGCTCCCCGGTATTTTGGAAGAAGGGAAAAGTGAACGTTTAGAGATTTATAACGTGGGTAATAAATTATGGAAGCAGGAATAATCTGGCCGTAGGCCACCACCACATTGACTTCAGGCCCGGCTTTTTTAATTTTTTCCAGAGCCTCTTCATCCTTCCTGATTTTTTCCGGCTGGATGACTTCCAGGCCGTGCTCCAGGGCAAAAATTTTTACGGGCGGGGGAGTCAATTTTTTCCCGCGGCCGGCGGGCTTATCTGGCTGGGTAACGACCAGCTTTACTTCGTGTCCGGCTGAAAGCAGAGCGTTCAAAGAAGGAAGGGCCAGGGCCGGGCTGCCAAAGAACACAACTTTCATCGCTAACCTTTCTTCTTACCCAGCTCCTTTTTAAGCCGGTTTTTGATCAGGTGTCTTTTAAGCGGCGAAAGCCTGTCTATGAAAAGCTTTCCTTCCAGGTGGTCAATTTCATGACAGAAAACCCGGGCCAGAAGGTCTTCAGCTTCCAGGACTATTTCCCGGCCATCTAAATCATAACCGCGTACCTGGACACGGGCAGGTCTCAGGACGTTTTCATAAATGCCGGGCACAGAAAGGCAGCCTTCTTCACCCAGCAGTTCTCCTTCTTTTTCCACTATTTCAGGGTTAATCATGACGATGAGCTGGTCGGGATGCTCTCCCACTGACAGGTCAACCGTGATTAAGCGCAGACTACGGTTGACCTGCGGAGCGGCCAGTCCTATTCCCGGAGCTTTGTGCATGGTTTCGACCATGTTTCTGGCCAGCTCCACTATTTCGGAAGTTATGTTTTCTACGGGCAGAGCTTTTTGCTCCAGAGTCGGATGCCCGACTTTGATTATTTCAAGAACAGCCATGATTATATTCTAAACCACTTCTCTTCTTCTGGCAATTCACACAGCTTATCAGTTTTCGCTTCAGAAAGCCTGAAATTAAATCACGGCTGATGGTGGTGGTGGTTCATCAGCTGCTCCGGCATTCTTGAGTGGTACGGCTATCAGGTAGAAAGCAATCAGAACCAGCACGACCAGTCCGCCCAGATAACTCGGGTTCTGGAAGATAATGGGGATGTCCTTGCTGATCACTTTCTGCAGGAAGAAGAATTTCCAGGCAGCTCTGATAAGACCGGTGAGGGCTTCTCCAGCAATCAAACCGGCGGCCAGCAGCACGCCCACGTTTTCCACCCGGGCTTTCTGCGCTGGGTTCAAACCTCTCTTGGCCACCATCCGGTCAAGCAGTCCTTTTATCATGCCGCCCATGAAGATGGCGAAAGTGGTTTCCAGAGGCAGGTACATACCTACGGCTACCAGCATGGGAGAACGCACCTGAACCAGGATGAGAGCAAAGCCCATGAACATGCCGACAATCACCAGTGGCCAGGCCATTTCCCCGCCGACAATTCCCTGAGAAATAGCGGCCATCAACCCCGCCTGAGGAGCAGGTAAGTCTTTGCTACCGAAAGTGAAAGCACCGTGGAGAATCATAAGGGGGAAATAAAGAAGAAGTGAGGATACCAGAACGCCGAGAATATCGCCAACCTGCATTTTCCAGGGTGTGCCACCCAGGATATGGCCCACTTTCAGGTCCTGGAGCATTTCGCCGGCTACGGCCGAAGAGACACAAACTACCGAGGCCACACCCAGAACAGCGATTACACCAGAAGTGCCCCGGGCTCCGATGAGTACCATCAACAGTCCGGCGATGATAAGCGTGGACAGGGTCAGACCGGAAATGGGGTTGTTGGAAGACCCGATGGTGCCAACCAGGTTTCCAGAAACCGCGGCAAAGAAAAAGCCAGCAACAGCCATCACCAGGGCAGCCAGGACGGCGGGACCAAAACTACCGGCGAATACTTTGTAAACGAAAATCATGAGTACCACGGTCATGGCCATGAGAAAGAGGACCAGTCTGGGGTTCAGGTCTTTTTCAATGCGGGAAGTAACTTCGGTTTTCTCTGCTGCTTTTTTGACATCACTGATGGAACGCTTAATGCCGGTAGCCAGATTCTTCCTCATCCGGAAGAGGGTATAGCCCGCACCGACCAGCATGCCGCCGACAGCAATCGGTCGGATTATGAATTTCCAGACATTGGTGACCAGCTCAGGCCAGGGCACATCAGCCATAGCCACAGAGGGACCGTAAAATTTTTCTACCAGCTGAGGCCCGAGAAAGTACATTAAAAGGGGTGCGAAAAGACCCCAGGCCAGCACACCACCGGCAAAGTTGAGAGAAGCCAGCCTCGGGCCTATTATGTAACCAACACCGATGTAAGCCGGGAAAATGCCGGGGCCGGAGACGCTGACCATTCCGCCTGTCCCTACTGTTCCCGCCTCCTTGGAAGCCCCCAGTCTGACAAAGCTGGAGCCGAGTTTTCCCAGCCTGATGATAAATTCCTTAGAAGCGGCAAAAAGCTGAATAACTCCCAGGCTGTAAAGCAGAGCTCCTACACCCATGGCCTGGAACAGAAACTTAGCTCCGGCGCTTCCTTTCTGCCCGGCTTTATGAATTTCCGCGGCAGCCACTGATTCCGGGAAGGGAAGTTCAGGGTCAGTGACCATAATTCTTCTCAAGAAAGTTACGAACAGGATGCCCAGCAGGCCACCGACAAACATCAGGGCCGTTGATTTCAGGTAGGCATCTAAGGTGTTAAACTTGGTCCAGGCACCGGTAATCAGGAAAGCAGGTATGGTAAAAATAGCGCCCGCGGCCACTGATTCTCCGATAGAACCCACGGTTCGGGCGATGTTTTCTTCCAGAATGGAGCCTTTCATTATCTTCAACAGAGCCATCCCGATGACCGCAGCCGGGTAGGTAGCGGCGATGGTCATACCAGCTCTTAACCCCAGGTAAGCATTGGCCGCGCCCAGAATAACCGTCATGATCAATCCCAGGATGATGGCTCGTAGAGTGAATTCCTTCATCTCGGTTTTTTCAGGAACGTATGGTTTGTAGTCCATGAACGTCTCCTTTTGGTTTAGTTTTTCTTTATGTATATTAAAAAACTGGCGGCTTAGTCAAGATAAATTTATCATTTTAAGAGAAATAAAATTTGCCAGAAGAGGTGTTTTGTGCTAAAAAAAGATGTTAATTAAAATTATGGGTGAATGAAAGGAAAAGAATGAGCCTCTGGACCTGGGTAAAAGACAGATTATTCTGTGATTTAGCTGTAGACCTGGGAACGGCCAACACTCTGGTCTATCTCCGGGGTAAAGGTATTGTGGTTCAGGAACCTTCCATCGTGGTGGTGAACAAGCAAACCGGTAAGATTGAAGCCGTCGGTAGCCGGGCTAAGGAAATGCTCGGAAAAACTCCCAACAACGTGGTGGCCATAAAACCAATGCGAGATGGGGTTATTGCTGATTTTGAGATTGCCGAACGGATGCTCGATTATTTCATCAAGCAGGCCATGAATAACCGCAGCTTTCTCCTCCGGCCGCGAATCGTTATAGGCATTCCCACCGGAATTACCCAGGTAGAAAGAAGAGCGGTTAAGGATGTGGCCCTGAGAGCCAAGGCTTCTGAAGTTTATATCGTCGAACAGCCGATGGCCGCGGCGGTCGGTGCCAACCTGCCCATTTCTGAACCAACCGGGAATATGATTGTGGACATAGGCGGCGGTACGACTGATATTGCTGTTATTTCTCTGAATGGTGTGGTCTTCAATCATTCTATACGCATTGCCAGCAACGAAATGGATGAAGCCATCATTCAGTATTTGAAGAAAAAATATAACCTGCTGATAGGTGAAAGAACAGCCGAACAGGTTAAAATAGAACTCGGTTCAGCTTATCCTCTGGATGAATCCCTGACCATGGAAATAAAGGGGCGGGACCTGCGGGAAGGAATCCCACGCACCATAGTAGTTGATGACCAGGAAATCAGAGAAGCTATTGAGGAAGTGGTTACTGCCATTATCAATGCCATAAGAATAGCGCTGGAACGAACTCCACCCGAGCTTTCGGCTGATATCATAGACCGCGGCATTATTCTGACGGGCGGTGGTTCCCTGTTAAAAAATCTTGATAAGAGAATCAGAGAAGAGACCCAGCTCCCGGTGTTTTTGACCGAAGACCCCTTGACCTCTGTGGTCATGGGCGCCGGCAAGCTGCTCGATGATATTGACCTGCTGAGAAAAATATCTCTGGAATGAAGGATAGTAATCAGAACGGATGTCATTCCTCCGGCTGGTAAAAAATAAATATTTCCTGGCCGGCTTTTTGTTTCTTTTTCATCTGATTCTAATTTCCTCCCAGGTTCCTCTGGGCAGCCGGCAGACCTTACTGGAGAAAATCGGCTTTCAACTTTTTTCTCCGGTGCAGAAAATGGCGGCGGCTGGCTGGAATTTTATAAAGTCCAGCTATGCGGAAATAACCAACCTGGCTTTTTTGCGCCAGGAAAACCAGCAGCTGAAAAAAGAAAATTTTTTTCTGACGCAGGAAAAGCAGCTTTTGACCCAGAAGCTGAGGTTATACCGAGCAGAGAAGGAATTGACTGATAACCTGGCTTCACTACGCCAGAAAATCATTCCAGCCAGTGTCATTGGTTTTGATACGGCAAATTTTTATCGCACAGCCATCATCAACCGTGGTTATGAAGACCAGGTGGTAAAAAATTTGCCGGTCTGTGATAAGCAGGGGAACCTGATTGGTCGCACGGCCGAACCTGTTTCTGCTCATGAAGCCAGGGTGGTTTTGATCACTTCTGAGGAAAGTGGCGTGGCTGTAATCTCGGTGACGGATAAGATGCTGGGTATACTTACTGGAGATGGTCAAGGTAAATGCTACATAAAGTACGTCATGGCTTCTTCCAACCTGGGCCTCCAGGGCGATGAAATAGAAACTTCCGGGCTGGACCGAGTGTTTCCGCCTGGCCTTAAAGTTGGCAGGATAATATCTATTTCTTCTGAAAAGGGCATGTTTAAGAAAATTTTAGTTCAACCTTACTTTGACCTGAGAGAGCTTGAGTTGGTAGCGGTACTTAAAGAAAATCTGACAGAAAGGTAAATCCGGTTCATGCCAAGAATAAGAAGCTGGCCCATGACCATAGCCGCTCTGTTACTGGCCTTCCTTCTCTATTCTTTGCTGGGAGCCATAGACCCGGCTCTGGTGATGTTAATAAACCCCTTTGCCATGGTAGTTTTTTCCGTAGCCATCATTTACGGAGAAATAGCCGGTTTGTTGATGGGGACGGCGGCGGGACTGCTTCAGGATGCTTTTTCTTACGGAGTTTTTGGCCTGGCCGGGTTCAGTTTTACCATGAGTGGTTTTCTGGCAGGCTGGTTCAGTCAAAAACTTAATCTGAATTCTTTTTCTAAAAGATTTTTCTTTGCTTTTGTCTTCAGTCTCCTGCAGTTAAGCCTCTGGGTTATTCTGTATGCTCTGATTTTTAAAAAGAGCCTTCTCTATACTCAGCCATTCATCTACCTACAGCCGGTTACTACTTCCTTGCTGGTTAGCGGTTTGGTCTGGCTTTTTAGAAAATGGCAGTTGAAAGGTGTTGTGGGCTGATGGCCAGGATATATGAAGACCTTAGCCTGATTAGCAAAAGAGCTAGAATAACCTTTTTTGTGCTTCTGGCTGTGGTGGCCGTGGTGGTGTTCTATTACTGGAAACTGCAGGTTCTGGACCATGAGAAGTACTGGAAGTTAGCTGAGGCTAACAGGCTGAGAGAGGTTTATCTGCCACCTCCTCGCGGGCTGATTATGGACCGGCAGAAGGTTGTCTTAGCTGATAACGTCCCCAGTTTTAAAGTATCTTTAATGCGAGAAATGGTAAAAGACTACGAGGTGACCATAGATAAGCTCTGTTCCCTGCTCAACCTCAACCGAGAAGAACTCAAAAGCCGGATTGAAAGATATCGGTCGGTGCCAGCTTTTGAACCGATTATCATCAAAGATAACCTCAAGCTGGAAGAACTGGCTATCCTGGAAGCACGCAAGGAAGAGTTTCCGGAATTAAGAGTGGAAGTGGAACCAAAAAGAAATTATCCTTTTCACCAGCTGGCGGCCCATCTTCTTGGTTATTTACAGGAAGTCTCGTTGGAAGAAATGAAGGAGGAAGTTGAGAGAAAATGGCACCCCGGACAAATGGTCGGAAAAGCCGGGGTAGAAAAGCAGTATGACCAGATTTTAACCGGGAAAGAGGGCAAAGTGATTGAAATGGTTGATAGCCTTGGAAAGTCCAGGGGAGAAGTGGATAGGATAGAGCCGCAGAAGGGCCAGGACCTGGTTTTATCCCTTGATGTTGATTTACAGAAAAAGGCAGAAGAACTTCTCCAGGGTAAAGAAGGGGCCATTGTGGCCCTGGACCCGAGAACCGGGGAATGTCTGGTCTGGGCCAGCTCTCCTTCTTATGACCCCAACCTTTTTATCAACCGTTTTTCTTCTGAAGAATGGCTTAAAGTTATCAGTGACCCGGGTAAACCTCTGGAAAACAGGATAATCAGGGGGCTTTATTCACCCGGTTCCATCTTTAAAATAACCATGGCTCTGGCGGCCCTGGACCGCGGCTTAATCACGCCCGAAACCTCTTTTTATTGCTCGGGTTCAATTAATCTCTATAACAATAATTTTTCCTGCTGGTTCAAGCCAGGACATGGTCGGCTGAACCTGCCGGAGGCCATAAAAAATTCCTGCAACATCTACTTTTACCAGCTTGGTTATAGGATGAACATTGATACCATCGCCCACTATGCTGGCCTGATGGGCTTCGGGAAAAAAACCGAAGTAGATTTGCCGGGAGAAAAGACGGGTCTGGTTCCTTCCAGCGAATGGAAGAGGAAAATCCTGGGGCAAAAATGGTATCCGGGAGAAACAATTTCTGTGGCCATTGGCCAGGGACCACTGCTGGTAACGCCGCTACAGGTGGCTGCGGCTACTGCCTGTGTAGCCAACCGGGGGAAAAGAGTTGTTCCCCGGCTGCTCAAGACGGAAAGTACGCCTCCTGCTTACGAACAGGTGCCGATTCCACCAAAAATTTTTGAAGAGGTCATTGAAGGCATGTGGCGTTCTGTGAATGATGGTGGTACAGGACACGGAGCCTATCAGCCTGGCTTTGATATCTGCGGGAAAACAGGTTCTACTCAGGTTATAAGTCAGGAGACAGCTGAAAAGCTGTCTCAGCAGGGGGAACAAATCAAAAAACCCCATTCCTGGTTTTCTGGCTTTGCCCCGAGGTATAATCCTCAAATAGTCGTCACCGTGCTGGTAGAATTTGGCGGGATGGGAGGTCAAACCGCGGCTCCTATGGCCGGAGAAATATTTAAATTGTACCGGGAAAAATATGTTAGACAGAAGAGCGCTGAAGGAAATTGATTTAGTGACCATCGGTTTGTTGGTGGCCATTTCTCTGCTTGGCCTTGTTTTTGTCCACAGCGCTATTTATTATCATGCTTCGCAATTTGTCTGGAGACAGCTAGCCTGGCTGGTTTTGAGCCTGGTGGTTCTCTTTTTGTTCTTGCTAATAGATTATAAAATCATGCTGTCTTTTGCCCTGCCTTTTTACCTGCTGATGAACCTGTTGTTGCTATCGTTGTTGCTTTTTGGAAAACTGGTGCACAGCACCAAGAGCTGGTTTGTCCTGGGCAGTTATCAATTTCAGCCTTCTGAAATTACCAAGCTGGCTATCATTCTTTTGCTCGCCCGGGTGTTCTCTGAATACAGGGATGACCTGATGTCTACCAGAGCTTTTCTGGTGAGCTCGGCCATCGTTGGATTGCCTTTCGTTTTGACTGCTCTTCAGCCGGACCTGGGGACAGCCCTGACCTATTTACCTATTCTTTTGGGAGCCTACATTCTGGCCGGCATGAAAAAAAAATATGTAATCATAATGCTGCTGATTGGGCTGCTGACTGGCTATATCGGCTGGAATTATGGGTTGAAAGATTATCAAAAAAGAAGAATTGAAACTCTTCTTTCTCCCGGTCAGGACCCGCGTGGTTCTGGTTATCATTTAAGACAGTCCAGGATTGCCATTGGTTCCGGCGGCCTGACGGGCAAAGGTTATCACAAGGGTACCCAGAGCCAGCTGCGTTTTTTGCCGGCCAGGCATACGGATTTTATTGTTTCGGTCATAGCAGAAGAAACCGGTTTTATCGGTATCCTGGGTGTCTTTTTGCTTTATATGTTGTTTCTTTACAGGTTATTTTCCACCGCCTGGATAGCTCCCGACCGGGCCGGGGTTTACCTCTGTTTTCTGGCCGGGATGTTGATTGCCGGTCAGTTTCTGATCAACATCATGATGATAGTTGGTCTTTTTCCGATTGCCGGCATTCCTGTTCCTTTCATTAGCTACGGTGGTTCTTCGCTGCTGGCTAATTTTCTGGTGGT
>JBBIRN010000002.1:26741-33900 GCA_037441785.1 Candidatus Aminicenantota bacterium
AGAAGGTTTGCTTTTATCTGAGAATTTTCTGAAGATATACGATGATTACCTCAGGCTAAAATAACAAAAGAAAAAAAGTGAAGGAAGATGAACATGGTGAGGTCAATCAAGCCCAGTGAACTGGAGCTGCTCTGGCGCCTGGTGCAGAAGCCTGGCCGCTACACCGGTGGGGAATGGAACGAACAGAAGAAAGACCCGGAAAAAGTGCGCTTTAAAATGGTTCTGGCATTTCCTGAAGTCTACGAAATCGGCCTCTCTTACCTGGGACAAAAAATTCTTTACCATCTGGTCAACGAACAGCCCGATTTCCTGGCTGAAAGAGTCTATGCTCCTTGGGTGGATTTTGAGCAGGAATTAAGGAAAAGAAACATTCCACTTTATTCCTTGGAAAATAAAATTCCCCTGTACGAATTTGACCTTATCGGTTTTTCTCTTCTTTATGAATTAAATTACAGCAATGTTTTGACCATCCTGGAACTGGGACAGATTCCTCTCCTGGCGGAAGAAAGAACGCTGCAGCATCCCCTGGTGGTAGCTGGCGGTCCGGCGGCCATGAACCCGGAACCACTGGCTGATTTCATGGACCTGTTTGTTTTTGGAGACGGGGAAGAGGTTATTTTTAAAATCATAAGCCGATACCTAGAAACCAGAGGTCAGGTGAACTCCCGAGAGGAGCTCCTCCGCCGCTTTGCTGACCTCAGAGGAGTTTATGTGCCGCGCTTTTACCGTCCGGAAAAGACAGACAAGAGTCATCTTCTGATTCCAGTGCCGGCTCCGGGATTTCCAGACAAAATAGAAAAAAACGTCGTCTTTCCACTGGAAAAAGCTGCGCCGCCAGAAAAAGTGATCGTTCCCAACATCCGCAGCGTCTTTGACCGCTTACAGCTGGAAGTGGCCCGTGGTTGCCCGCAGAATTGTCGTTTCTGTCAAGCTACGGTTCTTTACTTCCCCTACCGGGAAAGACCCCTGGCCCAGACGGTTAATTCTTCTTACCAGGGCTTGAAAAATACAGGTTATGAAGACCTGTCCTTTAACGCTCTCTCTGTGGGTGATTATGGCTTTCTGGAAAGTGCTATTGAAAACATCTTACCTTATCTTGAAGAGAACAGAATATCTGTTTCTCTCCCTTCCCTTCGTCCCGGAAAACTATCCAGAAAGATAGTGGAAGATATCGTCAAAATCAGAAAAACCGGGTTTACTCTGGTACCCGAAGCTGGCAGCGAAAGGTTGCGGGCTATCATCAACAAGAAAATAACTGACCAGGAGTTGCTGGAAGCAGCTCGTTATGCTTTTGAAAACGGTTGGAGACTGCTTAAACTTTATTTCATGATTGGCCTGCCCGGGGAAAAAGCTGAAGACCTCAAGGCCATAGTCCAGCTCATCGGCGAGCTAGTGGAATTGGGGAAAAAGGTGCTGGGTGCCCCACCGGGCATAAATTTAAGCATTTCCTCCTTTATTCCCAAACCGCACACGCCCTTTCAATGGGTGGCCATGAACGATGAAAAAATGCTGCTGGAGAAGCAGGCTTATCTCAAGAGCAACATCAGACGCTGGAAAAAGGTGGAGTTAAAAGAACATCCGGTCAAAATTTCTCTCCTGGAAGCAGTTTTTTCCCGCGGGGATAGAAGGTTAGGAGCCGTTTTAAGAGAAGCTCAGGCACAGGGAGCCAGGTTTGACGGCTGGCTGGATATGTTTCGCTTTGATTACTGGGAAAGAGCCTTTGATAAGTTTGGGCTGGATTACCACCAGTATTTGCAGGCCATTAACCCCGAAGCTCCGCTGCCCTGGGACTTGGTAGAAACCGGCCTCAAGAAATCTTACCTGCTGGAAGAGCTTCAGGCCGCGGCTTCGGGACAAATGACAGCCGGTTGCCCGGAAAGGAGCTGTGGCCAGTGTTCAGCCTGTCTCTGGCCCCAGTACAAACTTTCCTTAAATAAAGAAATGAGCACCACGGCTTCTATTTTCCGACCGGAAAAAATCACCACTGGCCAGAAAAGCCAGGTTTTTCGTTACCGGGCTGCTTACCAGAAGGAAGACCTAGCCAGGTTTATTTCTCACAACGACCTGCTGGATCACCTGGAAAGAGCTTTCAGGCGGGCTGAAATTAAAATGGTTTATTCTCAGGGATACCATCCGAAGATGCTGATTTCTCACGGTCCAGCTCTTCCTCTGGGAGCCAGAGCCAAAGCGGAGATTCTGGAGTTTCAATCTTATGAGGAGTTAAAAGGGGAGGAGTTCTTGGAGCGCATCAACGCTTGCCTGCCACCGGGCATACGTTTTTCTGGCTTAAAAAAGTGTACCCAGCTTGACCGGCCCATTTTCCAAGACATTGAAGAAGTGGTTTATTCCCTGGATTTGAAGGACCCGATTTTTTCCGGAAGAGCGCCAGAGCAGGACAGACCGGAAGAGACTCTTAAAGCAGTGCCTGAAGAGTACCAGGGGAAAGTGAGGATTAAGCGGGAAAACAATCAGCTCCTGTTTTTCGTAAAATTTGAGGCCCAGAAACCGGTCCGTATTCAGGAAGTGATTGAAAAAATGTTCGGGGTAAAGAATTCAGTTTATGCGCTGACCAGAGAATACCTGGTTTTTAAAGACGGGACTGATTCCCGTTCTCTTTAAGAAAGGTCTGTTTGTGCTGGATTTAATCTTCTGTTTTGATTTTCAGTTGATATAGTTTTTTGTTTCTAATCAGCTTCTTGGATACGACAGCTTTTTTCTATGACTTTGATGCCAGCCGGCCCGCAACAAAGGTAAAGGTCCAAAGCCGAGAGGTTGGGCTCAAAAGGGCCCCAGAACTGCGGATAAACTTTCTGTTGGTACCTGAGCAGCAGCACCTTAAAGCCAGCTTCTTTTATTTTTTTCAAATCCAGGTGTCTGGAGGCGAGGTGGGGAAGTAAGATTTCTTTCGCTTCTAACTTCTGAGCCAGGTCTAAGAGCAATTGTTCTTTGGTAGATTTAATACCAAGATCCGACTGAAAGATGAAAGGGGTGCTGACCTGAAATTTGGCTTTCAGCCAGGAACAGGACTCGAAGACCAGAGTCAGGAAATTATGGCCAGCTCTGGTGCCAACCTCCTGGAAGGCCAGGATGGTTTCCTCCAAGTAGAGAGAGGCTGAATAAAAATGGCGGAGAAGAGCCAGGAAATTTTTCAGCCATTTCTCCGGCTGGTAAAGGCTGAGCTGGTTTATAGTCTGCAGGCCAAGACCTTTTCTGATGACCGGCACAGTGATTTTAACCTCTCCGTTTGGTCCTTTTAGCCTATTCCGGTTAACGTAGGTAAATCCGCGAGCAAACTGGGTTTGATCCAGAAGAACCATGACCTCAGAATGAAGAAGCCGGCCGAAAAAGCCACCCCAGGGCAGGAAAGCCGGTTGATTAAAACTGATGCGCATCAAGCCAGACCCCGTAATTATTTTAAGCGCCAAGGCGATTTTTGTAAAAAACAAAATTTTAATTTATTTGAACAAATGGTTTAATCTGACGATTTAGCCAGTTTAATGAAAAGAAAATTGTTGACAGTAAAGTTAAGTGTGCTGATAATTGAGCTTGTTAGATGAGGAGGAGTTTATGAATTTCAACAAAACTTTTTCCGGGCTTAAAAAAGTAATAATTCTGGCCATTTTATCGGTTGTTTTAATTTCTGTTGCTTTCTCCGGTAACCCTGTTCAGAAAAAAGCCAGCAAGCTGGCTCTGGATGATGGCTCCGGTTGCACCAGCATCATGGTTGGGCGACTGGCTTCTACTGATGGTTCGGTCATTACCTGTCATACCTGTGACGGCAACTACCGCCAGTGGGTAAACATCGTGCCCAGAAGAAAGAATGCTCCCCAGGCGACCACCAAGCTGTACGAAGGCAGGTTACACACGGAAACTCCTGAGGACCAGCGTGGTCTGATAGTAAAAGGAGAAATTCCTGATGTCCCGGAAACCTATGCCTTTTTGAATACGGCCTATCCAGCCTTAAACGAGCATGGTCTGGCCATAGGGGAAACTACCATCGGCGGTCGGGAAGGACTGTATAATCCAGAAGGCATGTTTATGATTGAAGAGCTGGAAAGAATAATGCTGGAAAGATGCAAAACAGCCCGGGAAGCTATTAAACTGGCTGGCCAGCTGGTCAAAGAATATGGATACGGAGATTATGGCGAATGTCTGACTATTGCTGATGGCAAGGAAGTCTGGCATTTTGAAATATTCGGAGCCGGACCTCTGGAAAAAGGTGCCGTCTGGGCGGCCGTCAGGATACCGGATGATCATGTAGGTATCTCGGCCAACATTCCGAGAATTTCAGAAATCAACCTGAAAGACCCGGATCACTATATGGCTTCGGATAATGTCTTTAAAGTGGCGGAAGAGATGGGCTGGTGGGACCCCAAAAAAGGTGAGCCTTTTAAGTTCTGGAAAGCCTACAGTGGTCGGAAGCCCTTTGCCATAAGAGAATTTTTTGTGTTCAGCCAGTTAGCGCCATCACTTAAGTTAAGCATGGAAGCCGAAGAATTACCTTTTTCCATAAAACCTGACAAAAAAGTCTCAGTTCAGGATGTGCTCAGGTTCTACCGGGAGACTTATGCCGGAACGCAGTATGACATGAGCAAAAACCTGCTGGTCAAAAAACGCAACTCTGAAGAAATGGTACCCAGTCCGATTGTCAGCAACTGGATGTCGCGCGATTTCATAAATTTGATAAACACTCTGAAACCCGGAACCATAGAGCCGCAGAGAACCATTGCCATAAATGCCTGTGCTTATGCTACGGTCATTCAATTAAGGAGCTGGCTGCCACCCGCCGTTGGTGCCGTTTGCTGGTTTACTTTTGACAACCCGGCCTTGAGTGCCAGGATTCCGATTTTTGCCGGAGTAACAGAATTACCCCCAAGCTTTGCCGTCTGTGCCCAGCATCGTTACCGGGAAGATTCCGCGGCCTGGATTTTCCGCCGGGCCAACCGGCTGGCTGTCCTGCGCTGGGGTGATAACCAGAAGATTATGGAAGAAGTGGTTAGAAATTTTGAAGAGAAAGCCCTGGCGGAACTACCGCTGGTGGAAAAGAAAGTGCTGGAAATTATGAACAGTAAAAACCCGGAAAAAGAACCGTTGAGTGTAAACCAGTACCTGACCATGTACACCAACGATTTTGCCCGGGCAGTTTTAGGTAAATACCGTGAGCTTTATGAGCTCTTCTGGACAAAGTATGCTCGTGGTTTTTAATTCTCTTAATCAGCGTTTTTCTCTGGCCATCAGCTTGTAGACGTAAAGAAATACCGCAGCTGCCGCCAGCTGGGCCACGATAGAAAAGACGGCCAGGGCCGGAAGGGATTTATCGTAAAGGAAGCCCATCAGGGCGCTGCCCAAAAACCAGGCCAGACCGAAGATGGAATGGAAAAGGCCGTAGGCTGTACCGCGCCGTTCGCCCGGGATCATGTTGGCCACCACTGCTTTGAGGATTGATTCCAGGGCTCCCATGCCAATTCCCCAGAGGCCCACTCCCAGTAGTATCAATGGCTTTTGCTGGGATAGAAAAGCCAGCGGAGCAAAAAAGGCCGAAAGAAATGTGGAAATCATCAGGGCTTTAATACCCAGGCGGTCAAAAAGTTTTCCAAAAATCAGGGCAGAAATAGCGTCTATACCCATAGCCAGAGTGTAAAGAAGGGGAATGGTGGCTCCGACGAAAAACAGCCTTTTCTGAAAGTGGAAAGCCAGCAGTGGAAAATCAGCAAAACCGGCAGCCAGCAGTGCTGCTCCTCCAAGATAGAACCAGAATGGTCTGGGGAAGCCGGTTTTCGGGGCTGATTCTTTTTTGGTTTCAAAATCCTGGGGCACCGGGAATTTCAGCCGACTGGCGGTCAGAACCAACATGGCGGCAAGAGCCGGTAAGAGCAGGAAAGCAAAGCCACGACGGTAGCTGTTTAAAGTTCCCAGGTTTTTGTTTAGCAGAATAACTGGAAGGCGATGCTATCAAGGGAACACACAACCAGTGATAGAAACAGCGGGCCGAGCATGGCGCCGACCTGGTCCAGAAGTTCTTCCAGAGCAAAACCGAAACCCGTGCCTACCTGTCGGGCGGCATAGGAAACCATGGTGTCGCGGGCTGGTTTGCGTATGGCTTTGCCTATTCTTTCTGCCAGAATAAGCCCAGCAGCTAATTCCCACCGGCCAGTTAGAGCCAGAAGTGGTACAGCCACCAGGTTAAGACCATAACCCAGAAAAGTTAATAACCAGTAATTTCTGGTGCGGTCAGCCAGGATACCTGTAAGTAACCTGAGCGCATAGCCAATGAATTCTCCTAGGCCAGAAACCAGTCCCACGACAAAAGCAGAAGCGCCGAGAAGGCCAAGATAAGGACCGGTTAGGCTTCGGGCGCCTTCGTAGGTCATGTCGCTGAACAGGCTGACTACACCCATCAGGACTATAAATTGCAGAGCTCTTCTAGCTAATTGGTTGTTCTTTTCTTTTTCCATTTATTTCACCGCCGATAATTAAAAAATAAGAAGTTTAATTATAAATCAAACGAGAATTTTAGCCAATTGGTCTTGACCGATGGGCCGGGAATGAGATATGTAATACATTAATCAAACGCAGGAGATAACATGATTGACAGACGCCATTTTCTAAAGGTAAGCGGAGCTAGCTTGATTTCGCTGGCTGGCTACGGGAAATTAAAAGGTCTGGAAAATTCAGACCAGGAGACAATCAAAGATGAAAAACTGGCCAGGCTCCTTAAAGAAATCAAACCCGTTGGAGCCGAAGATTATGCGGAAAGGATAAACAAAGCCTTTCGCTTGCTTAAAGAAAACAAATTAGCTGCTCTGTTTGTGGAGCCCGGTCCAACCATGCAGTATTTCACCGGTGTTAACTGGTGGCGAAGTGAAAGGACCTTTGGATTTCTTTTGTTTCCAGAGCGGCTGCCAGTCTGGATTTGTTCTGCGTTTGAGCTTGACCGGGCCAGAGAGATGATATCCTCTGAACAGGAAATCAGAACTTGGGAAGAAAACGAAAGTCCGTTTGCTTTAATAGGTCTGACAGTCAAAGATTACGGTCAGGATAAAAAGCTGGCTGTGGAGCCTTCCACCCGCTCTTTTATAATCTACGGACTGAAAAAAGAAGCCAGCTATCTAGAATTAGTGGATGGCAGTGTGGTCTCGGATGGTTGCCGGGGGATAAA
>JBBIRN010000003.1:0-21013 GCA_037441785.1 Candidatus Aminicenantota bacterium
CAGCTTAATACCTATTTTAGCGGCAGTAATCATTTTCTCCTCTCTTCTCCAGCCAGCCAGCCTGTCAGCTGAAGGAAAAATGCCAGGTGCGGAAAGGACAGCCAGGTTTTCCCGCGGGCTCAACCTGGCTTTTTGGTTCTGGTTGAACAGAGGAGAAATCGTTCCTCTGGAAAAAAGAGTTTCTTTAAATGAGCTTAAGAACCTGAGGAAGATGGGCATAACTTTTCTCCGTGTTCCGGTGGACATGGCCAACATCTACGACCCCGGCCGTGCGGACAAACTGAACCCAGAAAAGCTGGCGCTGCTGTTTGAGGGCTTGAAGAAGATAATAGGCTGCGGCCTGGCTGTTAATTTTGACCTGCACAGCATTTCCCAGCAGGAAGGTGGAAGCGATTATTCCGGCCCCCTGGGTAAGGATGAAAAATTTACGGCTGAATTTTACCTGTTCTGGGAGAATCTGGCAGGAAAGCTGGCGGCTTTTCCCCCGGACTGGTTGATTGTGGAACCGATGAACGAACCGGTCTTTCTGGGAGAAGAAGACAGATGGCCACCCATTCAGGAAAAGCTGATTTCCATCATCAGAAAAAAGCTTTCTTCCCACACCATCCTGGCTACTGGTGCTTTCTGGTCCAATCCACCGGCTCTGCTCCGCCTGACTCCCCTGGCGGATGAAAATGTCTGGTATGTCTTCCATTTTTATTACCCCCATATTTTCACCCACCAGGGAGCGACCTGGAGCTCGGACTGGCTTAAGAGTTTACGCCAGGTTCCCTATCCCTCTTCGCCCGAAGCAGTGCAGAGGGCTATTTCTCTGGTGAAAGAAGAACGGCTTAAAAAATATTTGCAAGATTATGGCCAGGAATCCTGGAATGCTTCCCGGGTGGAGCAAGAAATCTTAAACCTGGTGCGCTGGGCTGAAAGTCATGGGGTGCGGCTTTTCTGCAACGAGTTCGGGGCCTACCGTGATTACTGCCTTCCTTCATACCGGACAGCCTGGATAACCGATGTCAGACAAATCCTGGAAAAGTATGGCATTGGCTGGGCCATGTGGGAGTATGATGGTAGTTTCGGCCTGGTTTACCGGAAAGGCCGGAAAGTGGAAGTAGACCAGAAGATAGCCAGGGCTCTCAGTTTAAAGGTCAGATAACCGGAGTTAATTGGCCGCTCAGAAAAAATTTATCCGTTGCTGGTGGTTTTGAAATCAGCCTGGATTTTTTCAAACTTTTTCTTTAAATCCGGGGGAAGGGGCGAGGCAGAGATGCGATTAGTCAGTTTGAAGCGCATTATTTCTTTGAGGTAATAAGCCACCTGGTCATCTCTTTTCAGGTTATAAGCCGTTACTGTTAAGTAAACCAGGGCTTCTCCCAACAGGTCTGGTTCGTCCAGAAGACCAAAAGCCGCCAGTTTAAGACTCTGAAAAGCGTTTTCATAATCGCCATGATTAAAGGATTGTTTACCTTCTTCAAACAGTTGCAGGTAAAAAGGGTCAACTTTTAACTTTACTGGTGATTTTTGCCGGGCTGGAAGGCTCTGGGAGAAAAAAAAGAGAATCATGAAGAAAATAAAACAGAAAGCAAAGTTCTTTTTCCTTATTCTGAAAGAACTTTTTCTGGTTTCTTTTGTGTTCATCTTTACCCCCGAGCAGCTAAATATTACGCCTTTCTATCTCACATTGCAAGGTATCCAGGGAAATCCTGGCCAGCTTTCCGGGCTGATTTTTAAATTTTGCTTTATGGAATATAATTAGAAACATGGGAGTTTTTCTCAGACCGGGCCGGAGTTTTGATTTCAAGAAATTCGGGGAAATATCGTCTCTGGCTCTAATTCTGCCGTCTTCTATTGCAGTGGGCCTGGTCATCGGCTATTTTCTTGACCAGTGGCTTCACACTCAACCGTGGATGCTTTTGGCCTGGACCATTTTGGGCATAATCTCTGGAGTGCTCAACCTCTGGCGAGGGGTTAAAAAATACCTGAGCGAGCCAGAAAATGAAGAGAAAAGCCCTCCGAGTAACCGGAAGAGGTGAACAATGGCTAACGACCAGATGGAAAAATCAATCAAGAGAATTCCGGTCGAAACGGCTGTTTTCGGACTGGTGTTTGGCTTACTGGCAGCCCTGTTTTTTGACGCCGTTTCTGGCCTGCTGGTCCTGGCGGGCGCTCTGGTCGCCGGGCTGAGCTTCCTTGGGCTGAAAGGGGCTGTGGACCGGTGGTTGACCATGCCGAAAGCCCGATTTATGCGGAACGCTCTGTTCCTTTATATGATGCGCCTCGGGTTGATTTGCCTGATTTTTTTGACTATAATTTTTCTCTTTAAAAGAAAAGTTATTGCTTTTGTTGCCGGCTTCTCTTTGATTCTAATTTCTGTTATGGTTGAAGCTCTGATAAACCTGGTAAGCATGAGACAATGGAAGGATTAGAACACAGCCTGCCCCTGGTTGAGTTTATCAACCGGCTTTTTGGCCCTCTTCTGGCCAGTCTGCTGAAAGTCCTGGGCGTCCAGGTCAAAGACCCTCATCATCTGATTCCTGATTATCTGGTGATGTCATTTCTGGTGGTGCTGGCTTTATCTGTTGTTCTGGCCATAGCCGGCCGAAAAGTCAGGCTCATCCCCAGCCGTGGCCAGGTAGTACTGGAAAGTCTGATAGATTTTTTTGAAAACCTTATCCTTGATACCATCGGTGAGGATGGTCTTAAATACCTGCCCGTGGTGGCCACGGTCGGCCTTTTTATTCTTACTTCTAACCTTCTGGGCTTAATACCGGGGTTGATGTCGCCGACCAGTAAACTGAACGTGACCCTGGGGTGTGCGCTGGTGGTCTGGCTTTATTATCACTGGCAAGGTATTAAAACCAACGGGTTCTTTGGCTACTTAAAAAAATTTACTGGAGCCAACCCCTTGCTGGCACCGCTTCTTCTGCCGATAGAGATAATTTCGCATTTTTCCCGTCCGGTCTCGCTATCTATGCGTCTTTTTGGTAACATATTTTCAGAGGAATTGTTGATTTTGATTATAGCTTCTATAATTCCGTATTTTTTGCCATTGCCCTTTATGGCCATATCAATTTTCACCGCGGTTATTCAATCTTATGTTTTTGTTCTCCTTTCCTGTATTTACCTCGCCGGGGCAGTGGCTGAGGAAGAACATTAATGAAAAGGAGACTGCGTATGAAGAACAAAGCTATCAGCCTGTTGTTATTTCTGTTAGTTCTCTCGCTTACTCCACTGGCTGCTCAGACTATGGACCCAAACAGAGCTTCCCTTTTTAAGCTTTCCATCATCGTGGGCGGAGCCATTATTACCCTGGCCGTGATTGCCGGTGCTTACGGGCAGTCCAAAGCCATCAGTTCTGCCTGTGAAGGGATTTCTCGCAACCCGGCCGCTGGTCAGAACATTCGTGGCATCCTGATTTTTGGTCTGGTCCTGATTGAAACCCTGGTTATTTATGCCTTGCTGATTACCATCATCATCCTGATGGTCAAGTGGGGCGCTTATTGAAATAAAGCCTCTTCAGACCAGGCCTGGATAGATGTCAGGCAGCTTTTTTAAGATAGTCTGGACTTCTTTTAAGAGATTTAATGATGACCGCTGCTGGACGGCGGCCATCGTCATCTCTTATTTTGCTTTGCTCTGTATCGTCCCGCTGGTTGCTCTATTCGCTTTTCTGACGGTCAAAATTCTTGGCAGTTCTGAAATTCTCTTTCGCAGTCTGAATATTTTTACCGAAGAATTTTTTGCCCGGATGGACCCAGCTTTTTTTAAAAAGCTGCAGGCACTGGGCCAGAACGTAAACGATTTAGGCTGGTTTGGTATCCTGGGTTCGCTCATCTCCGCTTCTTTTCTGTTTTCCAACCTGATTACCGCCTTGAACCAGATTTTCCGGGCCAAATACCATAAGTCGTTTTTCTACAACCGCTTGATTGAATATATGGTCATGCTGGTGCTCGGCGTGGTGTTGCTCTTCTCCTTTTCTATCACTGCCCTCTGGACAGCCCTCCAGAGAACGCTGAGAACCAGCCCGGTCTTTTCGGAATTCATCAACCCGCGGTTCATCAATTTTCTCAATAACTTCTTTTTTCAGTACCTTCTGCCATTCGGCCTGACCTTTTTGATACTTTTCATCATGTACAAATTTATTCCAGAAACCAGGGTCCACACCAGAAGTGCTCTCCTAGGTGCAGCTGTGGCTTCTGTTTTTTGGGAACTGTTTAAACGCGGTTTTGCTTTTTATGTAGTTCATTTTTCAGCCATCGGGATGGTTCTTTCCAGAGTTCTGGCAGGCACGCTGACTTCAGTCATCTTTTTTCTGTTGTGGATTTCTTCTTCTCTTCTCATTTTGCTCTGGGGAGCAGAGTTAGCCGCCGTGCTCAACGAACGGATTGAAGCCCGGCTTTCCAGCCAGAGCTGAACAGATGACTTGCCTTTCAGTTAAGGTCCAGGTGGCGAGAAAGAAAGGTAATTAATTTGTTCTTGGGCAGAGCCCCGATCACAGTATCGACGGGCTGCCCGTTCTTGAACAGAATCAAAGTGGGTATGCTCATAATCTGAAAAGAAGCAGACAGGTGAGGGTTTTCATCAACGTTTACTTTAACCACTTTAAGTTTGCCGGCATAGGTAGCGGCAATTTCTTCCAGCACCGGTGCTACCATCAGACAGGGGCCACACCAGGGAGCCCAGAAATCTACCAGCACCGGCAGTTCTGACTTCAGAACTTCTTGTTCAAAGGTTTTGTCGTTAGCGTGGGCAATGTTTTCGCTCATATTAAACTCCATTTTTTATTTTTAGCGCTCTGTCATAAAGGGCTTGATATTTGTTAACGACTTTAGCCCAGGAATTGTCGTTCATAAAACAATTATACACCAGCTTAAGCCATTGCGGGGCATTCTGGTAGGTGCTCAGGGCTTCTCCCACCGTCTGGCAGAAAGCTTCGTCGCTGTATTCTTCAAAGGCAAAGCCATTTCCGGTTTCTGAATTTTTATCAAAGGGGACGACCGCTTCTTTAAGCCCGCCCGTGGACCTGACCAGGGGGACTGTGCCGTAGCGCTGGGCGTGCATGACAGTCAGACCACAGGGCTCTTCCAGTGAAGGCATTAACAGGATATCCGCCCCGGCCAGAACCTGATGATAGATTCCATGGTTGTAGCCCAGCTTGACTCCCAGCCGACCACGGTAGATTTGTTCCAGCTTGAGAAAGGCCTGTTCATAAATTTCTTCCCCCTGGCCGGCAACCACCAGGCCAAAAGGATGTTGCTCCATCAGCCTCTTCAAGTTGTTGAGGATGAGGTCCAGGCCTTTAAGTCGCGTAAGATAGCCCACCAGAGCCAGCAGTGGATAATTTTCTGGTACTTCCAGCCGGAAATCCTGCCTAAGCTGTTTTTTGCAGGTTTTCTTTCCTTCCAGGTTTTCTCCTGAAAAATTGGCCGCCAGGAACTCATCATCAGCCGGGTTCCATTCTTCGGTGTCAATTCCGTTTCTGATGCTAAACAACCGCTTTTTTTTGTCTGACAACAACGAGCACAGGTCCTGGTGTTGTTTCAGAACTTCTCTCTGATAGGTGCGGCTAACCGTGTTGATGACATCCGAGAAAAGCAGACCGGCTTTTAAAAAATTAAATTTTCCCCGGAAAGCCAGCTGGTGGGAGTTCATGTAGTTCCAGTCTAAACCAGTCAGCGTGAGGGCTTCGGCCGGGAATTCACCCTGGTAAGAAAAATTATGCACGGTCAAAACTGATGCAGCCTTTTTTAAATTAGGCTTTTTTGCGTACAATGATTTAAGAAATAGAGGGACCAGGCTGGTGGGCCAGTTATGGCAGTGCACCAGGTCTATTTTCATCCTGGACCCGGCCAGAAATTCGCATACGGCCCGGTTGAAAAATATGAAACGTTCATCGTTGTCCGGATAATATTCCTGGGCTGAACCGTAGATATGCTCCCGGTGAAAGTATTTTGGCTGGTCAATAAGATAAAGGGTCAGACGGCCTAAATCTGAGCGGTAGACGCTGGATTTCAGCTTTTTCCGGCCGACCGGCACGATTAAATCTCTGGTTAGTAATTCTTTGTCCAGCGATTCCAGCTCTGGCTTCCGGTAATAAGGAAGGAAGACCTTTATCTCCATTCCCGACCTGGAGAGGGCTTTGACCAGGCCGGAAACAGCTTCGGCCAGTTCCCCTGACCGGGCATAGGGAGCAAACTCCGGGGTCACGACCGCCAGCTGTAAGTTTTTCTTGCCCATGAGAAAAAATAATAGCTGTGGAAGCGGGAAAAATCAATCACCCCTGGGTGGGAGGATTACTCAGCCCAGCCCAGCTTTTCCTTGACCAGTTCATAATAAGAACGCCGGGGGGAAGTCACCAGAATGAGCTCCTGTTTGGATTTTTTTACTTCTATGACTGCATTCTTTTCCAGAGCCAGGCCCCTCTGACCATCAATGGTCAGGTAGACTTTTTCTTCCGGGGTTAAGAGTTTCAGACTGACTACCGAGTGGGCAGGAATCAACAGCGGCCGAAAAGAAAGTGTGTGGGGGCAGATGGGGGTCAGGATGATAGTTTCCACCCGGGGGTGGACGATGGGGCCGCCGGCTGAAAGAGAATAGGCGGTAGACCCGGTCGGGCTGGAAAGTATCAACCCATCTCCCTTAAGCTTGGTAACTTCCTTGCCGTCAATAAAAATCAGCAGTTCAATCATCCGGGCCAGAGCTGCTTTGTTCAGAACAACATCGTTCAAACAGATATCCCTTTTCCCCTGATAGCTGACTTCCAGCATGGTCCTCCGGCTGATAAATCCATCGCTGCTAGTGAGAAAGGATTCCAGAGCCGGGAAAGCTTCTTCCACCGGGATTTCGGTCAGAAACCCCAGACGACCGAGGTTTATGCCCACCACCGGAAGCCCTTTTCGGGCCGCAAAAGGTGCGATGCTCAACAGCGTTCCATCCCCTCCGAGAACGATGATGGCCTGGACATGTTCGGCTATTTCTTCTCTGGAGTAAACTTCCGTCAGCCTGGCCCGGTGCTGGATTCTGGCGGCGGCCACTTCTTCCAGCACGCAATTAACTTTACGTTCCTGGAGAAAACGGACCATTTCCAGCAGAATTTTTTCCACGCCTGCGGCATGAGGCTTAATGATGATTCCGATTTTTTTAATCTTTTCGGTTTGGGACATGGGTTAATGTCTCCTCAATAATCTTTTCCAGGGCTTCATCCTCCAGGGTCGGGGTGCCTGGCTGCAGCCAGGCCAGGAATTCCTGGTTACCTTTTTGGCCCCGAGTTTCGCAGGCCATCAAGCCTTTCAGGACAAAGCCCTGTGCCTGGGCCTGGGTGAGAACTCTGCGGAGCACTTCCTGATGGACCTTTTTTTCCCGGACAAGGCCTTTTTTGCCCACCTGGTTCCGGCCAGCTTCAAACTGCGGCTTAATTAGTACCACCAGGTCCCCGGCCGGCATAACTTTTTTTAAGGCCGGAAGAATTTTAAGCACAGAAATAAAGGACACGTCCACCACGGTTAATTCCGGTGTTTCCGGGAGGTCGGCCGGTTCCAGGTACCTGGCGTTTTTCTCTATGGGAATAACATTTGGGTTCTGCTGTAGTTTCCAGTCTAATTGTCTGGTGTTAACGTCCACGGCGTAAACTTTTCTCGCGCCGAATTGCAGCAGGCAATCAGTAAAACCGCCGGTGGAAGCGCCCACGTCAAGGGCAATCCGACCCTGGACTTTAATCGGAAAAGAACGCAGTGCCTGAGCCAGTTTAGCCCCGCCCCGGCTGACAAAGGGGAAGTCTTCAGAGAGAGAAACGTTGGCTTCCGGGCTGACCTGATGGCCCGGTTTACTCAGAACCTGTCCGTTAAGACTGACCTTTCCGGCCAGAATCAAAGCCTGGGCTTTTTCCCGACTGGGAGCTAACCCCTTTTCCACCAGCAGGATGTCCAGACGGATTTTTTTCATCAGTCTACCGGATAACTTCTTACCAGATAATAGATTATTTTATTCCGGTCTTCTGGTAAATAGATTTTATTTTCTCTGTCAGGCTATCCGGGTCCAATCCCAGCCACTTCCGGATTTCTTCTGGTCGGCCCAGGGGGTAGATGTCCGCCGGCAGGCCGAAACTCTTGAAAACTGGATGATAAATTTCTTTCTGGTCCAGCAGTTCTCTTACGGCGCTGCCAAAACCTCCAGGCAGAACACCTTCCTCCAGAGTTATGATGACCCTGGCTTTTCTGGCTCTTTCCCCTATCAGCTTTTCATCCAGAGGTCGGGCAAAGCGGGCGTTGACCACGGCCATAGAAAATCCTTCTTTTTCCAGGCGCTGAGCTACTTCAAGAGCCGTTGGCACCATGTGGCCATAAGCGATGATTAAGTCCTGACCATCTTTAAGCCATTCTGCCTGACCAACAGGTATAAATTTAAAATCTTTATCCACCGCCACTCCCGTTCCCCGGCCCTTGGGGAAGCGGATGGCGACTGGCTTCTGGTATTGAAAAGAAGAGTAAATCATATGCCGCAGTTCGTTTTCATCCTTGGGAGCCATCAGTATGATGTTAGGCAGGTGCCGGAGATAAACGATGTCGTTTATACCCTGGTGTGTTGGACCATCTTCAGCCACGATACCGGCCCGGTCCATGGCAAAAACCACCGGTAGGTTCATGAGACAGATGTCGTGGAAAATCTGGTCATAGGCGCGCTGCAAAAAGGTGGAGTAAATGGCCACGACCGGTTTCAACCCGGCCACCGCCAGGCCGGCGGCAAAGTTAACAGCGTGCTGTTCAGCAATCCCCACATCAAAGAAACGGTCTGGAAAATCGCTGGCGAACCGGTGTAAACCGGTACCATCGGTCATGGCGGCCGTAATGGCGATGATTTTTTCGTCTTTCTGCCCGAGTTCCAGCACCGTCTCGCCAAAAACCTGAGAATAGGTAAGGTGTTTATCCTCTTGTAGAGGTTCCCCTGTTTTAATGGAGAAAGGTGGGGCGCTGTGGAATTTTTCCGGGTTGAGCTGGGCCGGTTTGAAGCCGCGGCCTTTTTGCGTCACGCAGTGGATGAGAATCGGCCCCTCATAATTTTTGGCCGCTTCAAAGGCCTCAATCAGGCTGGGCAAACTGTGCCCGTGGATAGGTCCCACATACCTGATGCCAAGCTCTTCAAAAAAGATGCCCGGGAAGAAAGTTTTTTTCACCAGTTCTTCCAGGGCCCGGGCGGCTTTAATCAGAGGCCAGCCAACTTTCGGTATGGAGCGCAGGACAGACTTGGCCTGTTCTTTCATCCTCAGGAAAGGCTGGCCGGAAACAAGATAAGAAAGATAGTGCGAAAGAGCCCCCACGCTCGGGGAGATGCTCATTTCGTTGTAATTCAGGACAATAATCAGTTTCTGACGCAGGTGGCCGATCTGGTTGAGAGCCTCATAAGCTACTCCACCGGTCAGACTGCCATCTCCAACTACGGCCACCACGTTAAAATTCTCTTTTTTCCGGTCGCGGCCGACAGCCAGCCCCAGGGCCGCGGACAGAGCCGTAGAGGCATGGCCGGTGTTGTAAGTATCATGTTCGCTCTCTTCCCTGGAAGGATAGCCAAGCAAACCACCAGCCTGCCGCAATCGGGCAAAATCCTTCTGTCGGCCGGTAAGCAGTTTGTGGGTGTAACACTGGTGGCCGACATCCCAGATAATTTTATCTCGTGGTGAATCAAAAACGTAATGTAGAGCCAGAGTGAGTTCTACCGCGCCCAGGTTGGAAGCCAGATGCCCACCTGTTTTGGACACGGTTTCCAGAATGGTTATCCGAACTTCTCTGGCCAGTTCTTCCAGTTCTTTCAGGGACAATTTTTTTAAATCTTCGGGCGAGTTAATGCCGGGCAAAATTCTCATCGGAGTCATGGCCGTGCTCCTGTCTTTGGCTGAAGCATCCGGACAAAATATTCAAGCACGGGGCTTTGAATTCCGCAAGTCCGTAAAGCATTTACCGCGGCGGCCTGAAGCTCCAGGAGTTTCTCAGAAGCTTTCTGTTTACCTAGGAAGAAAGCAAGGTTCGGTCGCTCTGGTTCAGCTACTTTATGGTCTGAGTCGAGGTCCTCCAGGTCATCCCAGAGCTGAAAAGCCAGTCCAAGGTTATAGCTGTATTTTTTTATGGCCTCCAGCCCGGAAGCTGTGGCTCCTGCCAGACGGGCACCACCCACCGCCGCGGCCATGATCAGGCCAGCTGTTTTTTTAAAGGCAATTTCCTGATAATTTTCCTGGTTTTTGTGTTCCGGCTGAAAACTAATATCCAGCCACTGGCCTTCAATCATGCCGGCCGGTCCAGCCGCGGCTGCCAGTTCTTTTATGAAAAGGTCTTTCAGAACCGGGTTTTCTCCTGGGGCCTGGGCTTCAGCCAATACCTGGAAGGCCAGGGTAAGCAAGCCGTCTCCAGCCAGAAGAGCCAGAGCTTCGCCGAATTTCCGGTGGCAGGTTGGCTGACCCCGTCTGAAATCATCATTATCCATAGCCGGGAGGTCATCGTGTATTAGTGAATAGTTGTGGACAAACTCTACGGCACAGGCGTAAGGCATAAGGAGCTCTTCCCGACCCCCGAAATATTCCCCGCAGCTCAGGAGCAAAAGCGGTCGGAACCTTTTCCCGCCGCTCAGGACAGCATAGCGCATGGCGGCAAAAACCGGATTATCGGTGGCATAAAGATATTGCCGGAGGGCTTTTTCCAGCCGTTCTTTTTTCTGGTGAAGATAAGCCTCGGGTTCCATGCTTAATTTAGAGCCTCAGAATTCCTCTTCTTTTTCCGGCTCATCTTCTTCTGTCTCGTTCTCTTCTTCTTCCGTTTCCTGGAGGTCTTCCAGGCTGAAATCTTGAGCTCTGATTTCTCCCTTTTCGTCCTTGAGCAGAATTTCCACTTTTTTCTCTGCTTTGTCCAGTTCTTGACGGAGGAAACGGGCGAGCTTCACCCCTTTTTCAAAAAGTCCCAGAGATTCGTTGAGGGACATTCCCCCTTTTTCCAGCCTGGCTACAATCTGTTCCAGTTCGGCCAGGGCCTTTTCAAAATTCATCTCCTTGCTTTTAGTATTCATTTTGTCTCCTTGATGAATTTTGACTCAATTTTAACCTTAGGGTCAACCTCTTTGACCTGGCAGTTAAGCTGTCCCTGGTAGAAAGAGACCTGAATTTCTTCACCCGGAACAGCTTCTGTGGCTTTTAGAAGTGGTTTTAACCCCCCGGCTTTCCAGCAGATAGCATAACCTTTTTTCATGATGTTCAACGGGGAGAGGTTGTCCAGGGCTGAGGACAGGTTTTCCCAGGTAGAGCCGAGCTCTTTAAGTTTAATCTCCATGGCATGACGGAGCTGCTGTAAAAGGAAATTGGTGCGTGCTTTGTCTTCAGAAAGCTTTTGTTTTTTTTCCCGGATGATTTTCCAGGCCTTCATTTCCAGCTCATCAATTTTCTGGGCCAGGCTCATCAGCCGCAGCTCAAAGTTCTTGAAAATACGGTGTTGCGCCAGGAAGGTGATACGAGATTTAAAACCCTCCACGAGGTATTTTTCAGCCTGGGTCATCCGGGTAACCAGGTTCTGTATTTTATCTCTGAATTCTTCTTCTTTCGCCACCACCATCTCTGCGGCGGCCGAGGGAGTAGAAGCTCTGATGTCGGCCACAAAATCGGCGATAGTAAAATCTATTTCATGGCCCACGGCGGAAATAACCGGCTTGGTTTTCATGCAGTTAAAAATAGCCCGGGCCACGATTTCTTCGTTAAAAGCCCAGAGGTCTTCTACTGAGCCACCACCCCGGCCGACGATGACCACATCAATGTCATCACGACGGCTGAAGTAGTTGAGCCCCTCAGCAATGTTTTCAGCGGCCCCTTCCCCCTGGACCAGAGAAGGATAGATGATGATGTGCAGGCGGTTAAAACGCCGTTCAATGATGCGCAGGATGTCCCGGATGGCTGCTCCAGTAGGTGAGGTGACGATGCCAATTTTTTTGGGTAGAAGGGGAAGCTTTTTTTTGTATTTCTGGTCAAACAACCCTTCAGCTTTTAGCTTCTCTTTAAGCTGTTCAAAAGCAATTTGCAGGGCCCCTTTTCCTTTTGGTTCCAGCTTTTCTACCACCAGCTGGTATTCACCCCGTGGCTCGTAAACCGTAATCCTTCCGCCGCAGATAACTTTTAAACCGTTTTTCAGTTCAAACTTGGGCTTTAATGGTGTCTGGCGGTTGGCAGACAGAAGCTTCAGGGCGTCTGAACGAAAGAGAACGGCTCGCAGCTGGTATTCTTCTTTGGTGCTATCGTCTTTGAGAGTGAAGTAGTAATGCCCGGAAGTGGGCTGCCGGAGGTTGGAAACTTCACCTTCAACCCAGACAAAGGGAAATGAACTTTCCAGGTCCAGGCGTATCAACCTGGTCAGCTCCCCAACGGTATAAACCTTGTCCGGAATTACCAGGCTTTCATTCATCACCGCTTTTTTCCTCAGTTAAGGTTTCTCGTTTAATGGACAGGGCCCGTCCATTTTCCGGGTTTATGGCGATAAACACGGCACACAGGATAAGCCCGTCAGAAGCGGGTTCAAAACGCTGTGGCCTGGAAGTCAAAAAGCGCTGCAGGGCTTGTTCTGGCTTCATGCCGATGACCGAGTTCAACCCGCCGGCCATACCCACATCAGTCAGGTAGGCTGTGCCACCGGGTAAAATCCTTTCGTCAGCAGTAGGGATGTGAGTGTGCGTTCCGATGACGGCTGACACCCTGCCATCCAGGAACCAGCCCAGAGCCTGCTTTTCGGAAGTGGCCTCCGCGTGAAAATCAATGATGATGATTGGAGTTTGACTCCGGAGTTTTTCAATCTCTTCTTCGGCTGTGCGGAAAGGGCAGGAGATGGGTTCCATAAAGACCCGGCCCTGCAGGTTGAGCACAGCCGCTTTCTGGCCGTTTTCGTCCTGGAAAACATACGAACCATGACCCGGGTTGCCTGGCGGATAATTGGCCGGTCTTAAAAGCCTGGGTTCACGGTCCAGATAGCTTAAGGCTTCTTTTTTATCCCAGATGTGGTTGCCTGAGGTCAGGACATCAGCCTGGAACAGCAGTTCCCGGCCGATTTCTTCGGTCAGGCCGTTTCCGCCGGCGGCGTTTTCCGCATTGACGATGACCAGGTCAGGCTGGTACTTTTTTTTCAATTCTGGAAGAAACCGTGACAGAGCCTTTCTTCCGGGCCGGCCGATCACATCTCCAATGAAAAGAACATGGAATTTATCTGGCATATTCTACCGCCCTCATTTCCCTTATCACCATGACTTTAATCTGTCCGGGATAATCAAGTTCGTCTTTTATCTTCTGGGCAATATCCCGGGCAATAACCGCCGCCCGGTCGTCCGAAACTTTCTGAGCATCCACGATAATCCTGATTTCCCGGCCGGCCTGCAGAGCAAAGGCTTTAGCCACACCTTCAAAAGAAGTGGCAATCTGCTCCAGTTTTTCCAACCTCTGGATGTAGGTTTCCAGAAGTTCGCGTCTGGCGCCTGGCCTGGCGGCGGACAGGGTATCAGCCGCCTGAACCAGGACTGCTTCTACGGACGGAAAGTCAATATCCCGGTGGTGAGAAGCAATGGCCTGAACCACCGCTTCCGACTCGCCGTATTTTTTAGCCAGCTCCACAGAAAGCTCCACGTGAGTGCCTTCGTAGTCTTTGTCCACGGCCTTGCCGATATCATGGAGCAAGCCGGCTCTCAGGGCCACGTTCACATCTGCACCCAGTTCTCTGGCCATAAGCGCCGAAAGTAGAGCCACTTCTTTAGAATGCTGCAGGACGTTCTGGCCATAACTGGTTCTGTACTTCAGCTTGCCCAGGTATTTGACCAGCTCCGGATGCATGTTCTGGATGCCCAGTTCCAGCAGGGTGTTTTCGCCTTCCTGCTTTATTTTTTCTTCCAGCTCCACTTTGACCTGTTCCACAATATCTTCTATCCGAGCCGGATGGATACGTCCATCAGCCACTAACTTTTCTATGGCCATGCGGGCTAATTCCCGGCGCAGCGGGTCAAAGCTGGAAAGGATGACGGCTTCAGGAGTGTCGTCCACAATGATGTCCACCCCGGTAGCCATTTCTAAGGCTCTGATGTTGCGGCCTTCCCGTCCGATAATCCGGCCCTTCATGTCATCAGAAGGCAAGTCCACAACGGAGACCGTGGTTTCTACCACATGTTCAGCAGCCGAGCGCTGGATGGCGTTAGAGATTATTTCTCGAGCCAGAGCTTTACTTTTCTCTCTGGTTTCTTCTTCTACTCTTCTTATGGTCTGGATGGCCTGCAACTTGGCTTCTTCTTCAATTTTTCTGATGAGCATATTTTTGGCTTCTTCCTGGGTCAGGCCAGCGATCCTTTCCAGTTCTTCAGTTTGCTTCTGGAGAGTTTCAGTGATTTTTTGTTCTAAAGTTTCCAGTTCTTTCTCTTTGGAATAGAGGCGTTTTTCCTTAAGAGAAAGATCTCTTTCTTTTCTTTCTAAATTCTGATAACGCCTTTCTAAGGCCTCTTCTTTATGCAGCAGGCGCCGTTCTAGTTCGGCCAGCTTGCGTTTTTTCTCTCTGGTCTG
This sequence comes from Candidatus Aminicenantota bacterium, assembly GCA_037441785.1. Taxonomy (GTDB): domain Bacteria; phylum Acidobacteriota; class Aminicenantia; order Aminicenantales; family Saccharicenantaceae; genus Saccharicenans. Next base: position 14,543 of record JBBIRN010000003.1, read on the forward strand.
GGCTTCAAAATCGGCCTGCCTGGCGGCATCTTTCTCCCTGGCCTCCAGCTCAGCCTGCTTTTTTATTCTTTCCGCTTCCTGAGTGGCCTGGGCTAAAATTTCTTTGGCTCTTTCTTCCGCTCGCAGAATACTTTTTAATCCACCGCTTCTTTTCAGAACGAGAAAAATCAGAAGGAGAAAGATTAAGGATAAAAGGGGAAGCCCCACGGTTAATATGATCTTGTTCATCGCTACCTCCTTCAGGACCTCAGGGCCAAAGGAGGAGAAGGCAGGTCAGGTCTTTACCCTGGAAATAATTCTGTCAACCGCCCCTTAATTTTCCTGTGGTGATGACCACAGAAAGAAACCTTGGCTGATGTCTTAGACTGGTCAACCAATCTATCAAAAGAAAATTGATCAAAATCTTCTAAATTAAGGGGTAAGTTTTTCCAGAGACTTAAAATTATGGTCATTTTCTTTTACCTGAACCTCAATCTGGGCCAGCTCCTGTTCCAGCCGGTCAAGAGCTTTGTTCAACTGGGCCACGGTTCTTTCGGCCACAAAAAGTTCGTCGGCAATGTTCATGGCGGTCAGAACCGCAATCTTGGCCACATCTCCTGACCTGGACTTTACGGCCACTTCGTGCATTTTCTGGTCCACATAGTCAATGAGCTGGCTGATGTATCTTTCGTCTTCTTCTCCTTTGACGCAGATCCTGTATTTATTTCCAAAAATTTCTGCTTCTATTATTTTTTCCTTCATATACCAAGTTTTTCAATCTGGGCAATAAGAGCTTCTATTCGGTTCTTAACAGATTCTTTCTCTTCTCTCAGCTGTTTGACCTCTTCTTCCAGGGCGGCTGCTTTCTTAAGCTTTTCTTCCAGTTCTTTTTTTTCCGCCTTCAGCTGCTTCAACTCTTCTTTCAGCCTGGCATTTTCAGAAAAAAGGCGAGAAAAACTCTCTGCCAGCTGTAAGATTTTGCCCTCCAGTATTTTAATCCTCTCCAGTTCGGATGTCAATTTCGCCTCCTTATCTCAGCTGAATCTTAAGCGCTGTTTTCAGCTGAGAGGTTATATCCAGCATGGCCCGGTCAATTTCCTCTGCCTGGAGTGTCCGGGATTGATGCCGGAAATAAAAACGAACCGAAAAGCTTATTTTATCAGCCGGTATGGATTTCCCCTTAAACCGGTCATATATTTCAAAGCTTTCCAGGTAAGGCACGTTGAGTTTTTGCAACTGCTGGTAAACTTCCTGGTAGGAAACGGTTTCATCCACCAGGAAAGAAAGGTCGCGGCTCACCCGCGGGAATCTGGGCACCGGCCTGAAGGTAAAGGCCCGGGCTGGCCTTTGGAGCACAACCTGCAGGTTAATCTCGGCCGCGAAAACTGGTTTTTCCAGTTCATAGGCCCTGGTCATCTCTGACCTGACCAGCCCCAGAAGACCTACCGGTTCGTTTTTGAGTAATATTTTAAGACCATGTCCGGGTTCAAAACATGGATAATCGGCGGGCTCAAAAGACAGCTGGTCAAAGCCCAGGTAATGGAACAGGCCTTCCACCGCCCCTTTAAGCACGAAGAAATCAGTGTCTTTTCTGGGGGAGAGCCAGGTCTGCTCTTCCCGAACTCCACTGGTCAGAATACCCAGCCGCAGTTCTTCGCCGTGCTTTTCTCCCTCTTCTTCCCAGTAATAAATGTTCCCCACTTCAAAGATATGAACACCAGCGGCTTCCCGGTTAAAATTCCAGGCAGCCGTTTCCATCAGCCCGGGCAAGAGGGAGGTCCTCAAGATGGAAAAACGCGCCGAGATGGGGTTTTTCAGGGCAATGGGTTGACAACCGGTTTGCCAGAGCTTCTCTTTTTCCGGGTCAGCAAAGCTGAAGTTGATAACTTCATCAAAGCCATGATGGAAAAGAATTTCTTTCACTTTCCAGATTTTATCTCTTTTTCTTTCAGCCGGTGGTAGTTCAAACGTCTTAACTGGGGTAACCTCACTCGGAATCCTATCGTAGCCAAAGAAACGAGCGATTTCTTCTATCAGGTCAGCCTCTCTTTCCAGGTCTATGCGGAAAGAGGGGATTTCTGCGGACCAGACTTCTTTTCTTTCTTCTTTCAGTTTGAGCCCCAGTCCGGAAAGGGTTCTGGTCACAAAATCAGCCGGTATCTCTACGCCCAGTAATTCGGCTACCCTTTTAAGCCTCAGGGTTACCGTGCGGATTTTTTTCGGAACAGGGTAGACGTCCAGCATTTCCCGGGAAACGCGGCCACCGAATTTGGAGAGAAGAGCAGCCGCCATCCTGGCCGCTTCGGGGGCAGCGTTAACATCCACACCCCTTTCAAACCGGTAAGAAGCATCTGTGCTGAGCCCCAGCTGTTTGGCGGTCAGCCTGACTGAAACAGGGTCAAAATTAGCACTCTCAATGAAGACATCCACCGTACTTTCGGTAATGCCTGACTCTTCCCCGCCGATAACACCAGCAATGGCCACGGGCTTGAGCTCGTCAGCGATGACCAGCATCTGCTGGGTCAGTTCTACCTTCTGTCCGTCAAGGGTGGTAATGGTTTCTCCCTTGCGGGCCCTTCTGACAATTATCCGCGGGCCAGCTAATTTGTGCAGGTCAAAGGTGTGGATGGGTTGTCCGAGAGCAAAACAAACATAATTGCTGACGTCCACGATATTGTTTATTGGTCTCAGGCCAACGGCTTCTATTCTTTTCTTCAGCCATTCGGGGGAAGGGCCAACCTTTACCCCTTTTACCACCAGACCGCAGTATCTCGGACAGAGCTGGGGGTCAAGGACCTGAATGTCCACCAGGTCAGCAGTTTTTTGCTCGAGCTCAGGATAAGTCCAGGTTTTTTGCTTCAGGGGGAGGTCCAGGAGAGTGGCGATTTCTCTGGCCACGCCCAGATGACCGAGGGTATCTGGCCGGTTGGCATAAGTTTCAATTTCATAGACTGTATCCCCCTCCAGCTCCTCCATGGATTCAACCATCAGGCCGATACGGTTAAGACATTCGGCCAGTTCTCCGGGGGAAATTTTCAGGTCAACGTATTCTTTAAGCCATTCGTATGATATTTTCATCTTCGGTTAAATTGCCTTAAAAATCTCAGGTCATTTTCATAAAAATGACGTATTTCCGGTATCTGAAAAGCAAACATGGCGGTGCGGTCAATACCCAGACCAAAAGCCCAGCCAGAATATTTTTCCGGGTCAATGTTCACGTTTTTGAACACCTGCGGGTCAACCATACCGGCACCCAGGATTTCTTTCCAGCCGGTTCCGCCACAAACCCGACAGGCCGGGTCTTCTCCGTGACAGACAATGCATTCAATGTCCACCTCAGCCGAAGGTTCGGTGAAGGGGAAAAAGCTCGGCCGAAAGCGGAGTTTTATTTTCTCCCCAAAAAGGGCCTTGATGAAAAATTCCAGCGTCCCTTTCAGATGAGCAAAGGTAATGCCGGTGTCCACTACCAGACCTTCCACCTGATAAAACATGGGCAGATGGGTGGGGTCCGGTGTCTCACGGCGGAAAACTTTTCCCGGGATGATGATGCGGATGGGCGGCTTCTTCTTTTCCATGACGCGTATTTGTACTGGCGAGGTGTGAGTGCGCAGCAGCAGGTTATCGTTGATGTAGAGTGTGTCCCAGGCATCCCGGGCTGGATGGTGGGGCGGGAAATTTAGAGCTTCAAAATTGTAATAATCGGTTTCAATTTCCGGCCCCTCTTCTACGGAGAAACCCATGGAAACAAAAATTCTTTCTATTTCTCTTTCAAAGAGGGTTAGCGGGTGCGGGGCACCCCAGTATATTTCTTTTCCCGGGAGGGTCAGGTCGTCGATTATTTTGACTGTTTTTTTCTGGCTGAATTTTTGCTCCAGCTCGGCCAGCTTTTCCTCAACTTCTTTCTTGAATTCATTGAGGGCCCGGCCAGAGTTTTTTTTCTCATCTGCCGGCAGGTTCTTCAGCTCTTCAAACAGGAGAGTGAGATGGCCTTTTTTCCTTCCGAGAAAAGCTTGCCGCAGTTCTTCCACCTCCCTGGCCTCTTTTATCTTACTGGCCAGGTCCAGGAAGAGACGGCGGTATTCTTCAATTTTAGCTGACAGGCTGTTCATTTTTTATCAGGCTGCCGCTTGTTTTACCTTTTCCACCAGAAAGGCAAAGGTCTGGGGAGCGGAAACGGCAATTTCGGCCAGGATTTTACGGTCCAGTTCAATGTTCAGGGTTTTCAGGCCCTTGATGAAGCGGCTGTAAGAAATTCCGTTGGCTTCGGCCGCGGCTTTAATCCTGATAATCCACAGCCGGCGGAAGTCTCTTTTCCGGGCTCTGCGGTCACGATAGGCGTACTGCAGACCCTTCTCCACTGTTTCCTTGGCCGTGCGGTAGTTACTCTTCTTGGTTCCCCAGTAGCCTTTGGCTAATTTTAATATTTTTTTCCGTCTCTCTCTTTTTTTGGCACTTCTTTTTACTCTTGGCATTGTTGTTCGCTCCTTTCTTTCAGATTAAGCAGCTCGGTGCAGGGCGATGGCCTAAAAATCATAGGGCAGCATCTTCTTGACCACTTTGCGGTCAGCCGGGCTCAACTCAGCCGGTTTGCCTAACTGCCTGATTCTCTTAGCTGACTTCTTCGTCAGGATGTGGCTTTTGTTGGCTTTCTTGTGCAGAACTTTTTTGTTGGCTGTTATTTTGAACCTCTTTTTGGCTGCTTTGTTGGTTTTTACTTTTGGCATCTTTACCTCCTGTTTTTATGGGAACTATCAACACCGTGCTGGCCCAATCCTGGGTTTTGATTTCGCCGTCCTGTTTGGCGATGTCCGCCACGTCGGCCAGGATTCTCTCCAGTATCTGCTGGGCCATCTCGGGGTGAGACCTTTCTCTTCCTCTTATCATGATAGTTATTTTTACTTTATTTCCTTCTTCAATGAACCGCCGGATGTGCTTGAGCTTGAAATTGTAATCGTGAATACTGATTTTCGGGCGAAACTTGATTTCCTTGATCTGAACCTGCTTCTGGTGCTTCTTGGCCTCATGCTCTTTTTTATGCAGCTCATAAAGGAACTTGCCGTAATCCATTATCCGGCAAACCGGCGGGTTGGCCTGGGGTGCAACTTCCACCAGGTCTAAGCCCCGTTCCCGGGCAATTTCCAGAGCCTGAGGTACGCTCATGATTCCCAGTTGATTCTTTTCTTCATCAATCACTCTAATCTGAGGTGCCCGAATCATCTCGTTGATCCGGTGTGGTTTTTCCTTGGCTTTAGCCGGGCGATAAGGTTCTCGATGGAAAATAGTTAACCTCCTTTAAAGTTTGATTTCTAAGGATTTATTCTGGATTAAGTTTTTAACCTGCTGGATGAGTACCTCCAGGCTAACCTGCCCCCGGTCGCCCAGACCATGAACTCTCAGAGAAACGCTCTGGTTGGAAATTTCTTTGTCTCCGACGACAGCGATGAGCGGAATTTTTTGGACTTCAGCTTCTCGGATTTTCTTGTTAACTTTTTCTCTGGAGTCGTCAACCTGGACCCGGAAGCCTTCAGCCCTCAAACGGGCCTGTATTTCTCTGGCGTAGGCTTCATGCCGGTCCGAGATGGGCAGAATAATTATCTGGACCGGAGCCAGCCAGAGCGGGAAGTTTCCCTTGTAATGCTCAATGAGCACGCCGAAGAATCTTTCCAGAGAGCCGAGAAGTGCCCGGTGAATCAGAAACGGACGATGAAATTGCCCGTCTTCACCCACGTAAGTCAGGTCAAACCTCTCGGCCAGGTTGAAATCTAACTGCACTGTGGTGCATTGCCACAGGCGGCCGATGGCGTCTTTGATTTTGATGTCAATTTTGGGCCCGTAAAAAACGCCTTCACCTTCATCAATCTGGTAGGGCAGACCCGAAGCTTTCAGAGCTTCTTCCAGGGCCCGTTCTGCCTTGTCCCAATCTTCCAGCTTTCCAACGTATTTTTCCGGCCGGGTAGCCAGGTAAACCTGATAGCTTTCAAAGCCGAAGGCGGCCAACAACTTGGTGGCCAGCCTGATGACTCCCTTAATTTCTTCCTCCAGCTGGTCTCCACGGCAGAAAATATGAGCATCGTCCTGGGTAAAACCTCTTACCCGCAGCAGACCATGCAGAACTCCGCTTCTTTCGTAGCGGTAGACGGTGCCAAGCTCGGCCCAACGCAGGGGTAATTCCCGGTAAGAACGCTGCCGGGTTTTATAGGCCATGATGTGAAACGGACAATTCATGGGTTTCAGCTGGTACTTGAAGCCCTCAAATTCAAGGGGCGGGAACATAGCATCGTAAAACTCGGTATGACCGCTTCTTTTCCACAGGTCAAGCTTGGCAATATGGGGGGAATAGATGAAATCATACCCGTCTTTCAGGTGTTCTTCTTTCCAGAAAGTTTCTATTTCGTGGCGGATGATGGCTCCCTTGGGATGCCAGATGACCAACCCCCCGCCCAGTTCTTCATGCGTGCTGAAGAGTTCAAGTTCCGGACCGAGGCGGCGGTG
>JBBIRN010000003.1:21023-21858 GCA_037441785.1 Candidatus Aminicenantota bacterium
TCGCGCTTTTTGGCTTCTTCTAAGAAATTCAGGTAATCGTGGAGTTCTTTTTCGCTGAAAAAGGCCGTCCCGTAAATTCTCTGCAGCTGCGGGCCCCGCTCATCGCCTTTCCAGTAGGCGCCGGACACAGACAGAAGTTTGAAGTGTTTTATAAAACCGGTAGAAGGTAGATGGGGTCCCAGGCAGAAATCAATAAAGTTACCCCGACGGTAGCAGGTTACCTCCGCTCCGCCTTTTTCTTCAATCAGCTCAACCTTTAGTCTCTGGTTTCTTTCGCTAAATATCTTAATGGCTTCTTCTTTAGGCAGAACCAGTCTTTCTATGGGTAAATCCTGGGCGGCAATCTCCCGCATCTTTTTTTCTATGGTCTCTAAATCTTCAGGAGTAAAAGCCGTGTCTCTTAAGAAATCGTAGTAATAACCATTTTCCACGGCTGGTCCCACACCTACCTGAACTTCCGGGAAAAGGTCGGTTACAGCGTGGGCAAGTAGATGGGAGGCGCTGTGTCTCAGCACTTCCAGAGCTTCCGGGTCTCCTTCAAAGACCAGGCTTAGTTCTCGTTCGCGGTCAGCCGGAAAACTGAGGTCCAGCAACTGTCCTTCGCTTCTGAAGAGAATCGGTTTTTGATTCAAAGGGAGTTCAGCAAGCAGTTCAGACAGAGGAGCACCTTTTTTTAGGAAAAAAATAGACTCCTCAACCTTAATTCTTATTAATTCGTCCATCAGTAATTCAATTCTATTCTTAAAATTTTATTTTACCACTTTTCCGGGTTTCCGTTGTATCCGGGTGATACATTAAAAAAATAAGTGGTAGGCGCGGAGGGGATTGAACCCAC
>JBBIRN010000003.1:21878-28101 GCA_037441785.1 Candidatus Aminicenantota bacterium
CTCCCACTGAGCTACGCGCCTGCCTGACCACAAATTAAGCTTCTATATATTAATGAATTCTGCCTTATCCTGTCAAGCAGCACTTTTCTCCGGAGCGTATTTAATCGGGCCGGTGGGCCCGCGGTCCCTCTGACAAAACGGTAAATTTAAGCTATAATTTAAAACATGATAGGCATCATGTCAGATTCCCACGATAATATTCCGAACATTCGTAAAGCGGTAGAACTTTTTAACCAGGCTTCCTGCCGGCTGGTCATCCATGCTGGTGACATTGTGGCCCCTTTTGCTGCCCAGGAACTGAAGAACCTGCGCTGCCCGGTCAAAGCGGTTTTCGGCAATTGTGACGGGGAAAAGGAGGGCTTGAGCCGGGTCTTCCAGGAATTTGGCGAAATTAAACCGGCTCCTTGGCCATTCACCTTTGAGAACCTTAATTTCCTGGTTTCCCATCACCCGGTAGAGCCCGACACCTGGCCGGAAGCGGAGGTAATTATTTTTGGCCATACCCACCGCTCGCAGATTAACCGAGACGGCCGCCGGCTGATAATTAACCCTGGCGAAACCTGCGGTTGGGTCAAGGGAGTGGCCACGGCCGCTATTCTGGACCCGGCCACCATGGTGGTTGACGTGTTGATTCTCTGATAATATCTGCCTGGGGTTTTAAGAGGGCTGACCATGAAAAGCATTGGTAACAGGCAAAAACCTGGCTGGCTGCCCAAGCGAAGACCGGTCAACAGGCCTTCGCCTTTTCCTGAGGTCAGGAACCTGACCTGGCCCCAGAAAAAGAAGAAAGAGGTCAAAGGCTCCAGAAAAACAGCCGGCTGAGGGGGTCAAGACCGTGGTTTTTTTTAAAAAACCCGTGGATTTTTTTGATAAAAAAGACGTTTCTGCCCTGAATTTGGCTTAGTTCCGCTGCTTTCTTCCGTTTAAATTAGACATTAACCCCTATTTTTTGCTATACTTATATTCTATTTTTTTTATTTGAAATAATTTAAAGAGAGGAGAAGAGGAAATGAAAAAAGTTATCATCATGGGAGCTGCCGGGAGGGATTTTCACAATTTTAATGTGTTTTTCCGGGACAACAAGGATTACCGGGTAGTAGCTTTTACGGCTACCCAGATTCCGGACATTGAAGGCCGGAAATATCCAGCTGCTCTGGCCGGGAAGCTTTATCCTAAGGGAATTCCCATCTATGCCGAAGAAGAGCTTACGGACCTGATAAAAAAATACAAAGTAGATGAAGTTCATTTTGCCTACAGCGATGTTTCCCATGAATATGTGATGCACAAGGCTTCTGAGGTTATGGCAGCGGGAGCCAATTTTGTGCTGCTTGGCCCCAACGACACCATGATAAAGAGCCGCAAACCAGTGGTTTCCGTATGTGCTGTACGGACCGGTTCTGGCAAGAGCCAGACCACCAGAAAGGTAGCTTTAACCCTGAAAGCTAAAGGCCGCAGAGTGGTGGTTATCAGACATCCGATGCCCTATGGTGACCTGGTCAAGCAGGCTGTGCAGAGGTTTGCCACTTATGAGGACTTAGACCGCCATGAATGCACCATTGAGGAAAGAGAAGAGTACGAACCGCACATTGATAACGGCATAGTGGTTTATGCCGGCGTGGATTACGGGGCCATCCTGAAACAGGCAGAAAAAGAAGCAGATGTCATCATCTGGGATGGCGGCAACAACGACTTTCCGTTCTACAAATCTGACCTGGAAATCGTGGTGGTAGACCCGCACCGGGCTGGTCATGAACTGACCTATCATCCAGGCGAAACCAACTTCCGCCGCGCGCAGGTGTACGTGGTTAACAAGCTGGACACGGCTGACCCGGAAAAAGTTAAGCTGGTGATGGAAAACATCAAGAAAATCAACCCCCGGGCCAAAGTCATCAAAGCCAATTCTCCCATTTTTGTGGAAGATGGGTCGCAGATTAATGGAAAGAGAGTGCTGGTCATTGAGGATGGTCCAACACTGACCCACGGTGGCATGCGCTACGGCGCGGGCATTGTGGCTGCTCAGAAGTATGGGGCCGCGGAGATAATTGACCCCAGACCTTATGCCGTAGGTAGCATCAAGAAGACTTTTGAAAAATACAACCATCTGGATAAAGTTCTGCCGGCCATGGGTTATGGCGAGAAGCAGATGAAGGAACTGGCCGCTACCATCAACAAAATAGACTGCGACCTGGTGGTTAGTGCCACCCCGATTGACCTCAACCGGGTCATTAAAGTCAACAAACCGATGCTCAGAGTTCGCTATGAACTGGAAGAAATCGGTACCCCGAACCTGAAGACCGTGTTGAAAGATTTTTAAGGAGAAGGAGAGAATTTAAAAGAGAGAGCTAAACAAAGCCGGACAACCGAGGATGAGCATGAGAAGAAAAATTGCCCTGATTGCCTTCGGCGGAAACGCCCTTCTGCCGGAAAACCAGAAAGGTCTGCAGGAAGAGCAGATGCGAAATGCCCAGAAAGCAGCCGAGATGATGGTGCAGATTATAAAAAAGGGTTACGAGCTCATCGTCGTTCACGGCAACGGACCTCAGGTTGGCAATATCCTGATCCAGATGGAAGAAGCTTCTAACAAGATACCGCCTTTTACCCTGGATGTTTGCGATGCCATGACCGAGGGCAGCATGGGCTACATGCTGGAAAAAGCCCTGATTAATGAACTCCGGCGGCAATCCATAGATAAAGACGTGGCCACCATAATCACTCAGGTAGTGGTTGATAAAGATGACCCGGCCTTTCAGAAACCAACCAAGCCGGTTGGCCCCTTCTACCCCAAATTCCGGGCCCAGCAACTTATGCGGCAGAAGAAATGGACTATGGTGGAAGATGCCGGTCGTGGTTATCGTAAGGTCGTGCCTTCACCCCGGCCGATTGATGTCGTTCCTAAATGGATCATCCGCGACCTGGTTCATTCTGGCCGGGTGGTCATCGCTGCTGGTGGCGGCGGCATTCCGGTGGTGCTCAACAGCCGCGGGCTTTATGAAGGTGTGGAAGCCGTGATTGATAAGGATTATGCCGCCAGCCTGCTGGCCAGAGAAGTAGGCGCGGAGCTTTTCATCATTCTGACCGGAATCTCTCGGGTTTATTACAATTTTGGTAAGCCAGACCAGAAACCGCTGCCAGTGATTACCGTGGAAGAAGCCAAAAAATATTTAGCGGAGGGGCAATTCCCGGCGGGTTCAATGGGGCCCAAGATAAGAGCGGCCATTGAGTACATTGAGGCCGGTGGTAAAGAAGTGCTTATCACTTCCGCCAACCACCTGAAAGCTGCCCTGATTAATCGCTCCGGGACGAGAATAGTAGCCGGCCTGGAGAAAAATTCATCACTTGAAATCGGAGGACAACTATGAAGAAAGATTTTATCACCATTCATGACCTGAGCCATTATGAGTTTCATGAAATCATGGACCTGACGGAAAAGATGAAGAAGAAACCCGAGAAATATCGCCAGGTACTCAAGGATAAAGTTCTGGCCATGATTTTCCAGAAACCCTCGCTGCGCACCAGGATGACCTTTGAAGTCGGTATGCTCCAGCTCGGAGGAGAAGCTGTCTACCTGGCTCCCTCTGACATTCAGATGGGTTCCAGAGAAAGCGTTCGCGATATTGGCAAGAACCTGGAGCGCTGGGTGGACGGGATTATGATCAGGACTTTTGGCCATAACATTATTCTGGAACTGGCCGAGAGCACCCGGATACCGGTAATCAACGCTCTGACTGACCTGCTCCATCCCTGCCAGGCCATGGCCGACTTTTTCACCCTTAGAGAGAAAAAGGGAAGCTTTGCCGGGCTGAAGCTGGCTTATGTGGGCGACGGCAACAATGTTTGTCACAGCTTGATGCTGGCTGCAGCCAAAGCCGGGATGAAGATGGCCGTGGCCACTCCTCCCGGGTATGAACCAAAGCCGGAGATTGTAGCCTGGGCTAAAGAAGATGGTCAGAATACCGGTTTTGAGCTCATGATAACTAATGACCCGGTGGAAGCAGTTAAAGACGCTGATGCCGTCTACACTGATGTCTGGGCCTCCATGGGTCAGGAAGCAGAAAAAGAAGCCAGGAAAAAGATCTTTCAACCATACCAGGTTAACAGAGAGCTTTTCTCCAAGGCCAAGCCAGAGGCTTATTTCATGCACTGTCTGCCGGCTCATAGAGGAGAAGAGGTGACCGACGAGGTCATTGATTCGCCGAATTCTATCGTCTATGACCAGGCAGAAAACAGGCTGCATGTTCAGAAAGTAATCATGATGTTATTGATGGGGAAAAAATAAAAAATGGAAAAAGAAAATTTAAAAATTACAGCCATCACGGCCGAGGACCTGGCTGTAATTAAAGAAGAATTAAACCGGACGAATCGTCCTCTGCCACTTTCCGAATTGGCGGAAAGGCTGGCCTTTGCCAAAACTTCCAGCCAGCGTAGTCAACCTGTTAAGATATACGACCCCTACGCCAAGTATGAAGTTGGAGATTACATTTACAAAGAATACAATGAAGACCTTCAGGTTGGCAGCAAGGTAACCGAACATTTCCAGGGCGGGGTGGTTCTGAAAGTAGTGAACAAGATCAATTATCCGGATTTCCACTGCGAGATGCTGGAAGTGGATTATGACGGTGGTGGCCTGTTCAGAAAATACATTGACTACATGAAGAAAACCAGGACGCAGGTTCTCCTGCCTTCTAACCTGGAAGGCAAAGCACTTGAACCGCAACTTCTACCCGGGGAAGCTGACCCACGGCAGACCGAACTGCCCATGACCGAGAAGGACCTGAAAACGCTGGAAAGAAACCTGCGGAAAGCCCTGGCCGCCCTGCCGGAGTTTTTCAGCTGGAATGATTACTGGCAGTTAGCTTCCAAGAGAGTAGAAATTGACGAAGAAAAAATTAAAGCTATTTCTGAAGAACTGGCCAGTTCGCGGCAATCAGAATCTACGGCCAACCTGGTCAGGAAGCATTTCAACCTTGAACCGGCGCACGACCTGTTTGAGCTGTATTGTTTGAGTTTGAATTATCTGCTGGAAAAGAAATACCGGAAAGAGTTTATCTGTCTCTCCACCAGGGATTGGGGCCGCTGGCATCTTAAGTCTGTGCTCAACCGGTTGCCTGAGGGGCTGCCCATTTCTCGACCGCCCATTCCAGTGCCGGACCTCGGTGAGGTGGAAGGGCTGCAGTTTACCAGAGTGGATAATTTCCCGGCCAAGGTCTATCTGACCTGGCGAGAAATCTTATCCGGAGCTGTTCGCCTGCCGAAAAGCCTCAGTCGGGAATTTAATTCCCGGGAATACCAGCTCGTTGATGATGAAGACGGCAAGGTCTACACCGTTTATTATTTTCCCGAAGGCCACTATCTTTTAGGGCTGGCTGATTATTTTAAAGCTCACAACATCCCCCAGGGCAGCAGCTTGACCCTTGATAGAAAAGGACCGGAACAATTTACCTTCTGGATAAAAAAATCCAAGAAAAAGATGCCAGTACTCAAGCTGGAGTATGACCCACAGACTGACCGGTTCAAGCTGGGGGCTGAAGAAGGCTACACTTTAGCCCTGACCAACAAGAGCGTCCAGCTGGAAAGAGAAGTGGTGGAAAAACTCCTCACCATGTATGAGGAATGTGAGGGTTTAGACCTCAGGCAGCTGCTGGGAAAATTATTCAAGACGCCGGAACTGACCGGCAATTCCCGCTCGCTCCATTTTATGCGCGCCTACCATATGGCTGACCTGCTGCGTCCGACCACGGCCGAAGACGTAGAATATGTACTCAATGCGGCACCAGAGTTTATTGTTTCGGAGAAGAAAGAAGGAGTTTTCATTTACCAGGAATCTCTGCTGCCCAAAGAAGCGCCGGCGGAAGAAGAAAGAGTTGACCAGGCTCTGCTTGAAACCCTGGCGGAGCAGCTGGTGGCCGGAGCGGAGGAAAAAGAAAAAGAAGAGAAAAAGGCGGAGTCTGTGGTCCAGCCTGAAGCTAAAACGGAAGGGGCCGTTTCCCCTGAAGCTGCGCCTGCGGTGGAAGAAGCTGAACCTGAAGTTGAAGTTATTGAGCTGGAACCTGAACAGGTGCAGATAAAACTTGAACCGCTTAAGAAAGAAAAAGAGAAAGAAAAATAACAGCCCAAACAATATAAGCGCCAGTGACTATGCCTACTCCACCCAAAATCAAAAGCAAACCCGTAACCAAAACAGCAAGGTTAGGAGCTATTACTTTCTTAAAGGAAGCGTAGTTAA
>JBBIRN010000004.1:0-14850 GCA_037441785.1 Candidatus Aminicenantota bacterium
GTTGGCTTTGGTCCGTTGCTGGAGAAGAAACTAAACCATAGTTCCAGAGTCATCCGGTATTATGCGGCCTTTAAACTCAGTTATCTGAAAGATAAAAAACTGGCCGCCAGAGCTGTTCCGGTTCTGAAGTACATCGTGGAAAACGAAAAAGACCCGGAACTTATCGACCGGGCCAAAATTGCCCTGCTCAGAATTTCTCCCGAAACACTAAGGGGAATCAAGGAAGGGGCGGAGAGCAGCTCCTTAAGGATGATCAAAATCAGGATAACGGAAAAGGGCAAAAAGACTCCGTCCGTTTCTATAAATCTGCCTCTGGCCCTGGCGGACCTGGCTATTCAGGCCATTCCAGACGAGCAAAAAGTTGAGCTGAGGAAAAAAGGCTACGACCTGGATAAAATTCTCTCCGACCTAGCGAAGTCAAAGGAGAAGCTGGTCAGGATAGAGGAAGATGGCAATCTCATAGAAATCTGGGTTGAATAATAAAACATGAAATATAAAGGAGGATGATCATGAAAAAAGCAATCTGGCTGGCGATTCTGACGCTGGTGGCCCTGTTGTGGCTGGTTGGACCTGGTTACCCGGTTGACCGCGATGATTATCAGGTGATCAAGAAGGCGGTCCAGGACAACCCGAAGGCTGAGGTCAAAGGCGAGGTAAAGTGGTTTAAGGTGCTGGTTGTTGATAACAAGACCGGGAAAGAAAAGGTAAAGATTACCATGCCCATTGCCCTGGTGGAAATTTTTGCGCGCTGCGCGGAGGATAAAGAAATTAAGTTAAAATCAATGGAGGCCAGGCTGAACCTGGAAGAATTGCTGGCCGAGCTAAAAAAAGCCGGTCCGCTTTCTATCGTGGAAATCAACGAAGAAGATGAAACAGTAAAAATCTGGCTGGAATAGGCTACCTTTCTTTCCTCACGCTGGATAATCAGGGCCCGCCCCGCCGGGCCCTTTTTTTTAAAGAAAATGACTGCCTGATTTATCTTGACTTGTAAATCAAAGATAAAGCATAATATTTTTTCCACAACTGATTTAAACCAAAAAGGAGTATGTAAAATGGCTAAATACCGAATTGCTGTATTGCCTGGTGATGGTATAGGCAAAGAAGTTATTGAAGCCGCCATGATTGTGCTCCACCGGCTCAACCTGGAGGCTGAATATCTCTACGGGGATATAGGCTGGGAGTTCTGGTGCAAGGAAGGAAACGCCCTGCCGGAAAGAACCATAAAATTGCTCAAAGAAACTGATGCCTGCCTTTTCGGCGCCATAACTTCCAAGCCCAAAGAAGATGCGGCCAGAGAACTTGCTCCCGAGCTTCAGGGTAAAGGGTTGAGTTATGTCAGCCCGATTGTCAAACTGCGGCAGCTTTTTGACCTTTACATAAACCTCAGACCATGCAAAGCCTATCCGGGTAATCCTCTGAATTACCGGGAAAACATAGACCTGGTGATTTTCAGAGAAAATACTGAAGGAAGTTATGCGGGTGTGGAATTTTATCCTCTTCCAGACCAGGTCCGGGAAGCTCTGATGCTTCATCCGAAGATGAAGGATTTTAAAGATGTCCCGCCCGACCAGATTGCTGTTTCCACTCGCATCATGACCCAGAAAGGCTGTGAAAGAATAGTCAGGGCGGCTTTTGAGTACGCCAGAAAGTATAACCGGAAATCAGTAACGCTGGTAGAAAAACCCAACGTGCTGAGAGAAACAGGTGGCCTGATGCTGCGGGTGGCCAGAAAGGTAGCTGCTGAGTATCCGGATATTAAGTTTATTGAAGCCAACGTGGATGCCATGTGCATGTGGCTGGTAAAAAATCCCCAGGACTACGATGTCCTGGTGGCGGAAAATCTGTTTGGCGATATCATTTCTGATTTAGCTGCTCAGCTGGTTGGCGGCCTGGGTTTTGCCTGCGCCGGGAACATCGGAGATAAGTATGCGGTTTTTGAACCCACTCACGGTTCAGCCCCCAAATACGCTGGTATGTACAAGGTCAACCCCATAGCCACTCTGCTGGCTGCCAAGATGATGCTGGACTGGCTTGGCGAGACAGAAAAAGCACAGGTTCTGGAGCAGGCCGTGGCTGAAGTCATCAAAGAAGGTAAAGTCAGAACTTATGACATGGGTGGCTCAGCCAAGACTCTGGAAGTAGCTGAAGCGGTAGCAGCCAAGCTTTAAGCAAGCAATTAACTCATAATAAATAAAAGGCAAGAATGCTCTTACTGGCGCTGGATACGACCACGCGGTTCGGCTCGGTGGCTCTCCTGGAAGAGGCTGGCCTGCTGGTAGAAATTAATTATACTTCTCCCTCTTCCCATTCCAGACAACTTTTCCGGGCCGTGGATGAAGTTTTTAAGATCTCGGGCCGGAAACTGGAGCAGCTGGGGGGACTGGCGGTGGCTGCGGGCCCTGGTTCTTTTACCGGAATTAGAATTGGTTTGAGTCTGGTCAAGGCTCTGAGTCTGGCTTCTGGCAAACTGGTAGCGCCTGTTTCTTCACTTCGCGCGCTGGCTTTAAAGATGATTTTTCCCGGAGCAGAACTAATAGCGCCGGCCATTGATGCCAGAAAGGGTGAAATCTTTGCCGCGCTTTATCGCCTGAAAGAAAACGGCCGTTTGGAAGAGCTCTTACCTGAGGGGGCTTACCTGCCTGAAGATTTTCTCCAGCAGATTCCAGCAGAGGGGAATGTGGATTTTTTGGGAACGGGAAGCGAGCTGTATCGTGAACTAATCACCACCACACTCGGTGCCCGGGCCAGGTTTTCCAGAAGAAATTATTATCTGGCGGCCGAAATCGGCCAGCTTGGTTATGAACTCTTAAAATCTGGTGGCGGTCAGAGAGCTTCTGCTTTAGAACCCATTTACTACCGCAAATCTCAAGCTGAGGAGAAAAAAGCTGGAAGACAGGAATAATAGCCCGCTGCTTTTCCGGCGGATGCGAGAAGAAGATTTGCCGGAAGTAGTCTCCATAGAAAAAATGTGCTTTCCCAACCCCTGGGGCAAAGATACTTTTAGAGGAGAAATCCAGAACCGGGCCATTTCTTTTCCGCTGGTAGCTGTCCACCGTGAGGACCGGAGAATAGTCGGCTACATCATCTTCTGGCTCATCGGAGATGAAGCTCAGATTAACAACGTAGCCGTTCATCCGGATTATCAGGGGAAAGGTTATGGGGAAAGGCTGATGAGGTATGCCCTGGAACAGCTGCGTGAATACAGAGCGCATTTCGTTACCCTGGAAGTGAGAGTTTCTAACACCCGGGCCTTTAACCTTTACAAGAAGCTCGGCTTTTCTGTTCTGGGGGTCAGGAAAGAATATTATTCCAACCCGACTGAAGATGCCTACGTGATGGGCTTAATCCTGGATTAATTACCCGGCTTTTTTTGAAATTAATAATTTACCCGCACAAGACAGAGGCCTTTAGCCGGAGCCGTCGGGCTGCTGGTGGTCCGCTTTTTCTCCTGGAAGAGAATTTCAATGTCTTCGGGCTTTAATTTCCCCCTGCCCACCATTATTAAAGTGCCAACAATGGTTCTAACCATGTAACGGAGAAAGCCGTTGGCTTCTATGGTGAAGACGAGTTCGTCTTCAGTTTTTTCCAGGGTGGCGCAAAAAACTTTTCTCACCGGGTTTCTGTATTTATTTGAAGAAAAAGCGGAAAAATCATCTTCCCGTTCAAACCTGGAAGCGGCTCGCTGCATGGCTTCTACATCCAGCGGATAAGGGTAGTGCAGCACATACCGGTAGTCAAAGGGACTTATGATGGCTGAGGTTTTAATTCTGTACCTGTAGACCTTGGATTTGGCTGACTTTCTGGCATGGAAATGGAAGGGTACCCGCTCGGCGGCCATGATTCTTATGTCGTAAGGGAGCATGGCGTTAAGAGCCCGCACGAGTTCCAAGTCAGTCAGCCGGCAATTAGCCCGGAAATTGGCCACTTGAGCCAGAGCATGAACACCAGCATCGGTTCGGCCGGCTGCCTGCAGGCTGATTCTTTCCCCCAGGATTCTCATCAGGGCTTCTTCTATTTTGCCCTGGATGGTCACCCGACCGGGCTGTCTCTGCCAGCCGTGGTATGCAGTCCCGTCGTAGGAAATGAGCAGTTTGATGTTTTCCAGTTCCGGGAGCTCCAGCTCTGGCTGGAGGTCATCTTCATCTTCAAGACCGGGCTGGAGCAATTTTTCTAACCGGGGGTCCTGGAGTCCGTCTTGAAGATTTTTGTTTTCACTCATGTTTGCTTAAAGCCAGGTCCACGGCCTCTTCAGGCGTCCAGGCCGGGATAACTCCTTTTACTTCCCAGGTTTTAAGACCGATAACTTTTTTCCCGAAAATAAAAGCGAAAGCCAGCTCGCTGAGCGTACCGTATTCACCGTCAATGGCGATGACCGCATCAGCATTAAGCACAACCATAGAATTTCGGTTGTAGCCAATGCCGGTGACGATGGGCAGGTCAATGTAATTATTGGCCTCAGAGCGGTCTTTCCCCGGCAACAAGCCAATGGTCAGCCCGCCTGCTTCTCTGGCTCCCCGGGCCGCGGCCTCCATAACTCCACCCAGCCCGCCGCATACCAGAATAGCGCCCCGGCTGGCCAGCAACCGGCCGACCTGATAAGCCAGGTCCAGAAACTCAGGCTTCGGGTTGTTACCGCCGATAACAGCCACCCGTGGTCTTTGTCTTAAATCTGTTATGTTCATCAGGGAATCCTTTGTTGATGATTGGGGGATAATCAAAAATAGCACAAGAGACCGGGCTTTTCAAACCATAAAAAACTGTCAATTTTTTAAATTGTCAGTTGACTAAAGGTATGTGGCTGTGATAACAAATTAACCAAGGGAACAAAACAAGATGGCCTATGTAAATTATGTTACCAAGAATATTGCCATTAAAATAGTCTACTACGGGCCTGGTTTAAGCGGAAAAACTACCAATTTAAGATATATCTATTTCAAATTGGAACCTGCTTACCGGGGGGAGCTGGTCTGCCTGGAAACTGAAACAGAAAGGACTTTCTTCTTTGACTTGCTGCCCATAAAAGCCGGACTCATCAAAGATTTTAAGGTTCATTTTCAACTTCTGACAGTCCCCGGCCAGGTTTTTTATGAAGCTTCCAGGAAAAGCGTTTTAAAAGGAGCGGACGGTATTGTCTTTGTGGCTGACTCCCAGCTGCCCCTTCTTGACGCCAACCTGGAAAGCTTTGAGGGGCTCAGGCGCAACTGCCTGGAAAATAACATAGACCTGAATCATGACCCGCTGGTCTTTCAATACAACAAAAGGGATTTACCCAACCTTATCCCGGTGGAAACTTTAAACCGGCTTCTCAACCAGCGCAACGCACCCTACATTGAAGCTGAAGCCATTAACGGCCGGGGAGTGCTGGAAACCTTGAAAGAAATTGCTCGGTTGACCGTTCCGGTGGTGAAAGCCAGGATTTTTGGAGAGGAAATCCGGGCGGCGGAAAGGACCGCCACTCCAGCGCAGGCTGTAACTCTCAGCTCAGCAGAAAAAGTGGCTGCCATGGTGGAAACGGTGGGCAGAAAGAAAGCCGCCAGACATCAGGAAATGCCAGAGATTGAGTTTGTCAAACCCGGAGATGAAGTTCCTTTCCCAACGACTAAAATCAAGGTTCATTCCATTGAAGATATTGAACAAGAAATTGAACGTTTGTCTAAAGAGTTTGGCCTGACCAAGAAAAAATAACCTCTAAAAAAGCCGCTGAGAAATCTGCGCCATCATTCCCGTCTTTAATTTTGTCACCATGCTTATCAGAATTCCCAGTTCGTCCCTGCACGGCATAGAAGCTTACCTGGTGGAAGTAGAGGTGGATATTTCACCGGGCCTGCCGGCTTTTATCATCGTTGGTTTACCAGATGCGGCAGTCAGGGAAAGTAAAGAAAGGGTCAGGGCCGCTTTGCGCAACTGCGGGTTTGACTTTCCGGCCAAAAAAATTATCATCAACCTGGCTCCAGCCAGCCGGAAAAAAGAAGGTTCTTCCTTTGACCTGCCGATTGCTCTGGGGCTGCTGGCTTTTCTCGGGGTGGTGCCCTCAAGCTCTCTGGCAAAGTTTTTGTTTGTGGGTGAGCTGACGCTGGAAGGCAGCCTTAAGTCGGTTCGTGGTGCTCTGCCAGTAGCTTTGCTGGCTCATCAGAAAAAATTCTCTGGTCTGGTTCTACCCAAAAAGAATGAGAGGGAAGCCTGCCTGGTGCAAAAATTAACGGTGTATGGTTTAAATCATTTGAGTCAGGTCATTTCTCTCTTAAACGGAAATCAGGAAGTAAAACCAGCCACCTATTCTCTGGAAGAACTCCTGGGTGACTCCAGACCGGAGGTAGATTTTTCTGAAGTTCGGGGACAGCAGCAAGCCAAGCGGGCTTTGGAAGTAGCGGCAGCCGGAGGTCATAACCTGCTGCTGATTGGTCCGCCGGGTTCTGGCAAAACCATGCTGGCTAGAAGATTACCCACCATTCTGCCGGACATGATTTTTGAGGAGCTGGTAGAGGTCACCCAGATTTACAGCGCCGCCGGACTGCTGGGTGACAGAGCAGCTATCAGTCAGCGTCCATTCCGGGCGCCACACCACACCATCACGGATACCGGGCTGGTGGGCGGTGGGAATTATCCCCGGCCCGGGGAGGTCAGTTTAGCTCACCACGGTGTGCTGTTCATGGATGAATTTCCGGAATTTAGCCGGCAGGCTCTGGAGAGTCTGCGGCAGCCGCTTGAGGATGGTCTGGTGACTATCTCCAGGGTGGCCGGGACCATCAGTTATCCCTGTTCTTTCATGCTGGTGGCAGCCATGAATCCCTGCTCCGAAGTGATGCTGGGTTCAAGAGGGGAAACCGATTGCACGGAAGCGGAACGCCGGAAGTATTATGCCAGACTTTCCCGGCCGCTCCTAGACCGTATTGATATCCAGGTGGAAGTGCCGGCGGTAAAATACCAGGACCTGGTCAGTAAACCGACGGGTGAGCCCTCGGCCGAAATCAAGAAGAGAGTATGTCTGGCCAGAAAAAAACAGTGGGAAAGGTTTAAAGGCCGTAAAATATTTTCCAACGCTGCCATGGGCTCAAAGGAAGTCAGGCAGTATTGCGAACTTGAGCGCGAGGGACAGAATCTGCTGGAAGCTGCTCTTAAAAGGTTTCGTTTCAGTGCCCGTGCCTATGACCGGATTTTAAAAGTCGCCCGCACAATTGCCGACCTCTCAGGCGAGGAAAGAATCTCTGCCGCAGCCGTGGCCGAAGCTATCCAGTATCGCCTGATGGACCAGTTCTGAGAAAATTCTTCTTTGCTCTTTTCCCTTCTGCCTGTTAAAATTTAGGTCAAAGAAACTCAAGGAAAGAAGAATGGAAAAGAATCTTATTGAACCGGCTGAAACCCAGGCCAGGTTGCCCAGGGTGTTAAACTTGACGGATATCATCTCCATCGTAGTTGGTGGAGTGATTGGTTCAGGGATTTTTCTGGTACCAGCCAAGATTGCCCTGGAAGTGAAGTCGCCACTGCTGATGCTCCTGGTCTGGGTGGTAGGTGGCTTTCTCAGTTTTCTGGGCGCCCTGGCTTTTGCTGAACTCGGGGCCGCCATGCCCGAAGCAGGTGGGATGTACGTTTACCTCAGGGAAGCTTACGGTCCGCTGCTTTCCTTTCTTTTCGGCTGGACCCTTTTTCTGGTGATAGATTCAGGAGCGATTGCTACTCTGGCCGTGGCCTTTTCCGCTAATTATCTTCCTTACTTTTTCAAAATGACTCCGCTTATGTCCAAAATTCTGGCGGTCGTTTTCATCCTCTTTCTAGCGGCTGTTAATTATGTGGGAGTAAGGTGGGGAGCCAACCTGCAGAATCTTTTAACTTTGATTAAAGTGGGAGCCATTGCCGGCATCTGTGGGGTGATTTTCATCTTTGGCCATGGCCAGACGAAAAATTTTTTAGAGCCACAGCCCGGGAAATTTTCTCTTGACCTGTTGAGTGCCTTCGGTGTGGCCATGGTAGCCACCTTCTGGGCCTATAAAGGCTGGGAATCAGCTACTTACAGCGCAGGTGAAGTTAAACAGCCGGACCGGAATATGCCGCTGGGGTTGCTGTTTGGTTTGAGCCTGGTCATTGGCCTTTACCTTCTGGCCAACCTGGCTTATCTTTACGTCCTGCCAGCTTCCGTCATAGCTGCCACACCCAGAGTAGCGGCCGAAGCCATGAAGGTAGCGGTTGGCCCACTGGGAGCTTCTATCATTTCTTTTGTCATCCTGTTTTCCATCATGGGTGCGGCTAACCAGAACTTGATTTGTTCCCCACGTGTTTACTTTGCTATGTCCCGGGATGGTCTCTTTTTTAAAAGTATTGCCCGGGTTCATCCACGTTTTTTAACGCCGCATGTTTCTATTATTTTTATCAGCCTGTGGAGTATTATCCTCAGCTTGTCTGGGACTTTTGAACAGCTTTTCACCTACGTTGTTTTCGGCCAGTGGCTGTTTTTTGGTCTGACCGGAGCGGCGGTTTTTGTCTTGCGGAAAAAAAGGCCGGACCTGCCCCGGCCTTACCGGACCTGGGGATACCCGGTAACCCCGGCTATTTTTGTTCTGGCGGCTTTACTGATTTCGGTCAATTCTCTGGTTAAGGAATTCTGGAACTCCATGGCTGGCCTGGGCATAATTCTACTGGGACTGCCTGCCTATTTTTACTGGAAGAGTAAACAGGGCCGTCGGGCCTCTTTTACGAGATAACTGCCGCGGATGAAAAAAGTTCTGTTAATTCAGCCTCCGCTGGAAGACTTTTATACCACGTCCATCAGACTTTATCCCCTGGGGCTTCTTTACACGGCTGAAGTTTTTCGGCGCCTTGGGCTGACAGTCAGAGTCTTTGATGCTCTGTCTCCTTTAAAAAAGAAAGCAATTCCTTTACCAGAGAAATTCTCCTACCTGTCCGGGTACCTTGGTCAGCCTTATTTCTTTAAAAAATATCAGAGGTTTGGTGTGTCTTTCCTCAGGATTCTGGAAGAAATTAAAAATTATCAACCGGATTTAATCGGTTTGAGCAGTTCTTTTGCTGCTTACTTCAGCACGCTGGAAGCTCTGATAAAAGAAATAAAGAAGCAGTTCAGAGTTCCGGTGGTTATCGGCGGGAACCAGGCCACTGCCGCAGCCAGTGAGATTAAAAGCCGGGTGCCAGAAATTGATGAAGTAATAGCCGGCCAGGCGGAGATAAGCCTTCCCCCGTTAATCAGGGAGCATCCCCTGTTTAAAGAGCTTATAAAAAATCCCTACGCTGAAGGCAGGGAAGAACTGGACTGGAGAACCCTGACCCCGGCCCATGATTTGCTGACCGCTTCTGATTATCAAATTGGCCGGAAAAATTATGTTTCCCTGCAGGCCAGTAGAGGCTGTCCACATCACTGTTCCTTCTGCAACGTCCACCTGATCTTTGGCCGGCGGCCGGAGTACCGGACCGTAGAATCAGTGCTGGAAGAGATGCGCTGGAATTATCTCCACCGGCAGGTGCGTTTGTTCAATTTTGAAGATGACAACTTAGCCTTTAACCGGGAGTGGTTTACGGAATTTCTGCAGGCTGTAAGCCGTGTGCCGGAGTTCCAGGACATAGAAATTACTTTTATGAACGGTCTGAGTTATGAAAACCTGGATGAAAGTTTGCTGAAATTGATGAAAAGGGCTGGCGTCAGAAAGCTTGACTTGTCCTGGGTGTCAGGCGACCCGGCTTTGAGGCAAAGGTACCAGCGTCCTGGTGGAACCGAGGAAGAGAAATTCTTTGACCTGTTAAAGTTAGCCCGCACGCTTGGCTTTTTTGTAACCGTGTACCTCATCATCGGTCTTCCGGGTCAGACCAGAGAAGAAGTGGTGGAAACGACGGAAAAGCTGCTGCGGGTCGGGGCGCTGGTCGGTCCTTCTGTTTTCTATCTAACCCCGGGAAGCGAGCTGGAAAAAAATCTTATTTTGCCCCCGCCAGTAAAGAATGACTGGGATTTTTACCGCTCCACGGCATTTGCCGTAGAAACTGATTTTCTCCGCCGGAAAGACCTTGTAGACCTTTTCCTCTACATAAGGCAACGAAACCTGGAAAAAAGGAATAAGGATTAAAATTAAAATTTATCCGGGGGTAAGAAAAAAGATTAAGCTACAGGGCGGCTGTCCTGGACAACCACCTGTCCTTTTTTAATCACGGTGATAATAGGGTTGCGGCCAAGTTCGTAAACCAGAGAAGGATAGGAAGGAATATCACACAGAAGAAGGTCAAATTGTTTGCCCGGCTCGACTGAGCCAACTTTTGTTTCCCGGTCAATGGCGTAAGCTGCATTGACCGTGCAGGCATTGATGGCTTCTTCTACGGTCATTTTCATGGTATAAACCCCGAGCTGCAGTATGAAGAGCTGTGAAAACACGTGAGAGCTTCCGGGGTTAAAATCCGTAGCCAGAGCCACTATCGCTCCCCGGTCCAGGAGGGCACGGGCTGGCGCCGTTTTATCCAGCATCAGGAAAAACGGGACACCTGGCAGAAGAACAGCCGCGGTACCGGACTGGCTCAGCTTTTCAATTCCCTCCGGCGTGATGTTGATTAAATGTTCAACTGACCGGGCTCCAAGCTGCACAGCCAATTCAGTGCCGCCGATGGGGACAAATTCATCAGCATGAATTTTTAACTTAAAACCGAGTCTTAATGCTTCGCGGGCCAGCTCTTCGGTTTCTTCCAGGTTGAAAACCGTGGGTTCGCAAAAAATGTCAAAAAATTCAGCCAGCTCCCTGGCTTTGACTTCAGGCATAATTTTTTCTTTTAGGAGCTTTATGTAACTCTGCCGGTCGTTTTTGTACTCGGGTGGTACTTCATGGGCTCCCATGAAAGTAGAGACTACCTCCACCGGTTGTTCGGAGCTTACTTCCCTGAGCACTTCAAGTTGCTTAATCTCATCTTCCAGGTTCAACCCGTAGCCGCTCTTGGCTTCCAGGGTGGTGGTGCCGTTGAGCAGCATGGTCTGAAGTCTTTTCCGGCAGAGCTCTTTTAATTCTTCTTTGGAAATGTTCCTGGTGGCTTTTACCGTGGTCTGGATGCCCAGCCCCATGGCCGCCAGCTGCTGGTAAGTATAGCCCTGCATCCTCAGGGCAAATTCCTGAGACCGGTCTCCGGCAAAGGGCAGGTGAGTGTGAGCATCCACCAAACCGGGTAGAGCCACCTGCTCTGTGCCGTCCAGCAGAAGAGTCCTGTCGGTCAGGCTAACTTTTTCCCTGAATTCTTTTTCCTGGCCGACAAAGACAACCTGGCCCTTCCGTCCGGCCACCCAGGCTTTTTCCAGCAGGCCAACCTCTTTCATCCCGGCTCCTCTTTTAGGAGCCTGTCCGGCACAGGTTACCAGCTGTTTGAGGTTGGCCACCACCAGGTCAGCGTAAATCATTGGGGGTTTTCCTTATAGACAGCTGTTTGGTTTTGCGAATAAAAGCCGGAGTGTTGAAATCGTTCCAGTCAATTTCTGCGGTCGGTTCCACCACTGGTGGAATTTCTGTGCCTTTGGGCTCAAAGAGATAGGGTGGAGTGGGTGTGTTGACCAGAACCGAAGGCTGTGTCCGGGTAAGGTTTTTCTTTATTTCTTCCGGGGTAACGGTCTTAGGCTTTCTCTGGTCAAAACCAGTAGCAATGACCGTGATTTTAATGGTATCCCGCATGTTTTCGTCAATGACTGTGCCGAATATGATGTTAGCTTCAGGGTCAGCCAGGCTGGTGATAAGCTGTGAAGCTTTGGAGACTTCATGCAGGGTCATGTCTTTGCCTCCGGTTACGTTGATGAGCACGCCTTTGGCGCCTTCAATTGAAGTATCAATCAGCAGTGGGCTGCTGATGGCTTTCTGAGCTGCTTCCACGGCCCGGTTCTCGCCAGAAGCCAGGCCGGTTCCCATGAAGGCCATGCCCATGCCTTTCATGATGGATTTAACGTCGGCAAAATCCAGGTTGATTAAGCCCGGTTTGGTGATAAGGTCAGAGATACCCTGAGCGGCCTGCCGCAAAACATCATCAGCCATGCGGAAGGCATCCGGGATGGAAGTGTTAAGGTTGACAGTCTCTAACAACCTTTCATTCGGGATGGCAATGACCGTATCCACCACTGATTTGAGTTCCTGTAGACCGGCCTCGGCCTGGCGGCTGCGGATACGGCCTTCAAAGGCAAAGGGCATGGTCACAATAGCGATGACCAAGATGTCCAGGCCGGCGGCCAGGTTAGCAATGACAGGAGAGGCACCGGTGCCCGTGCCGCCACCCAGACCGGCGGTGATAAAAACCATGTCCGCGCCTTCCATGATTTCTGCCAGACGTTCGGTGTCTTCTTCTGCTGCCTGCCGGCCAATTTCCGGGTTGCCTCCTGAGCCGAGCCCCTTGGTCAGCTTGTTGCCAATCTGAATTTTCACCGGGGCCAGGCTGTTGCTCAGCGCCTGTATATCGGTGTTGACCGCGATAAATTCCACGCCTTCTATGCCAGCTTCTATCATGCGGTTGACAGCGTTGCTGCCCCCACCTCCGACGCCTATCACCTTTATCTTGGCCGTAGGGTTATCATCGGCCAGGTGAAATTTTATTTTGCTTCCCAGGTCATCGCGCATTTTACCCTCCTTTTTATTATTCATTGAACCAATCTTTTATTTTTGACCAGAGGCCTTTCTTTTTATCCCTGGCAAAACCGCGTTCCTGAATCTGGCTGTAGCCATAAAGAATCAGGCCCACGGCCGTGGCGTAGTCCGGGGTGCTCACCCGGTCTATCAGACCGCCTACATAATTAGGTTCACCGCGGCGCACCGGCAGGTCAAAGATTTCTTCCGCCACTTCTTCCAGTCCGTCAAGCAGAGCCGTGCCACCGGTTAGCACCAGTCCGGAATTCAGCGATTTCTCATAGCCCATACGTTTGATGTCAGCATCCACCAGCCTGAATATTTCTTCCGCTCTAGGCTGGATGATGTCTGCCAGAATTTGCCGGGAAAGCACGCGGGATTTTTTACTTTTGCCCACCGTGGGAACTTCTATAGTTTCCTGCTCTTCGGTAACTGGCAGAGCCACGCAACCGTATTTTTTCTTGATTTTTTCTGCTTCCGGGATGGGTGTGCGCAACCCGACGGCTATGTCGTTTGTAAAATTGTCTCCGCCGAGCGGTATGGTGGAGGTATACCACAGTGCATCTCTCTCAAAAATGGCCACTTCCGTGGTACCAGCACCGATGTCAATCAAACCCACACCCAGCTCTTTTTCGTCATGGGTGAGTACCGAATAGCTGGTGGCAATCTGGTTGAGAACTATTTCCTGAATGCCAATGCCAGCTTTTTCCAGGCAGTTCTTCAGGTTCTGCAGTGAAGTGATGGCTGAGGTAACAATGTGAACGTTGACTTCCAGCTTGATGCCGCTCATACCCAGGGGGTCTTTGATCCCGTCCTGTTCGTCCACGATGAATTCTTGCGGAATGATGTGAATTATTTCTCGGTCCGGCGGGATGGAAAGGGCTCGGGCCTGGTCAATAACCCTTCTTATGTCTTCACGGGTAATCTCCCGGTTTTTTCCGGAGACGGCCACCACGCCGCGGCTGTTAAAACTTTTTATGTGGGAGCCGGAGATGCCAACATAAGCAGAATCAATTTCCACCCCGGCCATAAGTTCGGCTTCTTCCTGCGCCCTTTTGATGGCCGAGATGGTCTCTTCCAGGTTGACCACCACACCTTTTCGTATTCCTCTGGATTCAGCCACCCCGATGCCGATTATTTCCACTTTCTGTTCTTCAGTGATTTCACCGATGATGGCCACCGTTTTCTTGGTGCCGATGTCCAGCCCCACCAGGTAAGAATTTCTGGCCATTAGCCAACCTCCTTTTTCCCGGCCAGAAGTTTATCTGGCTGGGGATTAAGCTGTTTAAAGTACACCCGGTCTTTTATCCTCAGGTCCACGTATTCCAACTCGCCGAACAGCTCCTTCAATTTATTTCTATTAGCAAGGTAATAGGTCAGTTTTTCAGCAAAGTCCTCTTCATCAATGATTATCCGGACCGGGTCTTCAGCCAGCTGAACGCTGATTTTGCCGTCTTCCTCAAAGGTCATCCGGACAATCTGTTTTTTGCTTTCTGTAGACAGGCTCTTGAGGCAATGCCAGACGGTTTCAATTTTTTCCTCATATCTTTCCCGGAAAGCCTGGCTGTCTTCCACCAGCGGGAAGTTGTTATCAGGCAGGGAGGAGAAGCTGGCCACCAGTTTGCCTTCTTCATCTACTAACTGATAGCTTCCCCGGAAAACATAAAATTTAGGTTCTCGGGGAACGATTTCAACCTTCAGCGTGTCAGGCAGCTGCTTAACCAGCCTGGCATCTTTTATTCCGGGCAGGGAAATTAACACGCTTCTCAAGTACTCAAGGTCGCAGATCAACAGATTGCCGAGGTTTCTTCCCCGGAGAAAATTTTCTGCCGTTTGCCGTGGTCCTTCTTCCGGGCAGTTGATGAACACATGTTTAACGGTCAGTTTTTCACAGGAAATGGCGTAATAGTAAGCCTGGGCCAGCAGGAAGAAGAACCCGATAATCAGGAAAAAAGCCAGAACCAGGTGTTTTAAACCAAGCGTTTTCCGTCTCGGTCTGAGTCTGACCCTTTGAGTTTTTCCCCGGTGATAGAGCTGGGATTCAAGGGGAAATGGAGCAACCAGCGGTTTGTTCAAACCAACTTTAGTTTCAACGGCCATTTTCCTTCCCCCTTTCCAGGAGATGGATGATATCCGGGATGATGCGGTTGACGTTGCCGGCGCCGAGCACGAGCAGCATATCTCCTGGTTCCAGTATTTTTGTGAGTTTCTCAGGAATGTTTTTGAGCACCGGTTCGTAAATCACGTTTTTATGTCCGAATTGCCTTATTTCTTC
>JBBIRN010000004.1:14860-27095 GCA_037441785.1 Candidatus Aminicenantota bacterium
AAGTGCCTGGCCGTTGATGCCAGGAATGGGTTCTTCGCCAGCGGAGTAGATTTCGGTGACTATCAGGACATCAGCCTGATTGAAAGAAGTGGCGAACTGGTGCAGTAAATGAGCCAGGCGAGTGTACCGGTGAGGCTGGAAAACAGCCACCAGCCTTCTTTTCCAGCCTGTTCGAGCCGCTTCCAGCGTGGCTCTGATTTCCGTCGGATGATGAGCATAATCTTCTATGATCAAGATTTCATGGACGGTGCTTTTTAACTCAAAACGACGGCCGGTGCCCGTATAATCCTCCAGAGCTTTGAGAATGGTCCGGGGAGAAATGTCCAGGTCCAATCCTACGGCGGTCGCGGCCATAGCATTGAGGATGTTGTGTTTTCCAGGCACGTTCAACTTCAGGCGGCCGAGTTTTTTCCCGAAAGCAAAAATGGTGGAGGTGCTGGAAAATTCTTCAAAAGAAAAATCTTCTGCCCGGATGTCAGCCTGGGTGGAAAAACCATAAGTGATTATTTTTCTTTCAATGAAGGGAATGATGCTCTGCAGGTTGGGGTCATCCAGGCAGAGAATGACCGGGCAGTAGAAGGGCACTTTGTTGGCAAAATTAATGAAGGTTTTCTTAATTTCTTCTAAATGACGGTACTGGTCCAGGTGTTCTTCATCAATGTTAGTCAGGACAGCAATGAAGGGAGAAAGCATCAGGAAGGAACGGTCACTTTCATCTGCTTCGGCCACTATAAAATCGCCTTCTCCCAACTTGGCGTTAGAACCGATGGTGTTTAACCGGCCACCAACGATGATGGTCGGGTCGTAGCCGCCGGCTTCCAGAACCATGGCGGTCATAGAAGTGGTGGTCGTTTTTCCGTGGGCCCCGGCTACGGCGATACCGTATTTCATCCTCATCAACTCGGCCAGCATTTCCGCCCGGGGAATAACCGGTATTTTGAGAGCTTTGGCTTTGACCACTTCTACGTTGTCTTCTCTGACAGCTGAGGAAATGACCACTACATCAGCACCAATCACGTTTTCCGCAGCATGCCCGACGAAAATCCTGGCGCCAAGCCTGGCCAACCGGGCGGTAGCTTCGTTTTCCTGCAGGTCTGACCCGGAAACCTGGTAACCCAGGTTAAGCAGGACCTCAGCAATCCCGCACATGCCCGTACCGCCTATACCAACCATATGAATATGCTGGAGTTTTCTGTATCCTCTTCTGACCACTATTTCCTCCTCTCCTTTTCTTCAATCATCTCCAGGGCCAGCCTGGCTATGTTCTCGGCTACGTTTTCTTTCTTTATTTTTTTCAGGTTTTCAGCCATGGCCTTCAGCTCTTCCTGGTTATCAATAAAATGTTTTATTTTCTGGGTTAGTGTTTCTGGCGTGCATTCTTTTTCCAGAAGAACCACTGCCCCGCCAACTTTCTCCAGCTCTCGGGCGTTGTATTCCTGGTGGTTATCTGCCGCCTGGGCAAAAGGCACCAGGATGGCTGGCTTGCTGGCGGCTATGAGCTCAGCGCAGGTGGTAGCTCCGGCTCGGCAGATGACCAGGTCGGCCAGGGCGAAATAATCGGACATGGGAGAAAAATATTTCTCCACCACTGCCTCTTCAAACCCCTGTTCTCGGTAAGCCGAGGCCACTCTTTCATAATCTTTTTCGCCTGTTTGATGGTAGATTTTTAACCTGTCTTTTATCTTCGCCAGAGAGGGCAAACTGGCCATCATCTTTTCGTTAAGGAATTTAGAGCCCTGACTGCCACCGAAAAGCAGGATGGTTAATCTATCTTCTCTTTTCTTTTCTGGCAGATGGTAAAATTCTTCCCGGACCGGATTGCCCAGGACCACGGCTTTTTCGCCAAAATAAGCCAGCGAACTTTCAAAAGCCACCACCACCCGGTCGGCCCAGCGTTTCAATTTTCTGTTGGTAAAACCAGGCAGAGCATTTTGTTCCATGATAAGCGTGGGAATTCCGAGCCAGGAAGCGGTCAGAACCATGGGGCCGGAGCTGAACCCGCCCACTCCCACGACCAGGACTGGTCGGTGCTTCAGAAGCAGGAAAAGCGATTTTAGGAAAGCCAGAGGCAATAAAGCCAGCCCGTAGATTTTCTTGAACCCCCGACCCTTCAGCCCTTCCACAGGCAGGGTGGAAAATTCCAGGCCCTGTTCGGCCATGATTTTCTTTTCCACGGCCCGGCTGCTGCCGACGTAGAAAAGCTGGAGGTCCGGTCGCATTTTTTTTAGGGTCTGGCCGAGCACCAGAGCCGGGTAGAGGTGTCCGCCGGTGCCACCGCCGCTGATGAAAATCTTTTTCCTGCTCATCGGACGGGCTTAACCTCCAGTTTTCTCTGGGAAATGTTCAACAACAGGCCGACGGCCAACAGGTTGCAGACCAGGGCCGAGCGGCCAAAAGAAATAAAAGGCAGAGGGATGCCTGTGGCCGGGCTTAACCCGAGAACCACACTTATGTTAATCAAAGCCTGGATGATGATGCTCAGAGTAATTCCGTAGGCGACAAGCTTATAGTTCAGGTTTGAAGTTTTTTCCGCAATCTTAAGACCCCTCATTAAAAACCAGAAAAATAACACCAGAGCCAGAGTTGTCCCGGCCAGGCCGATTTCTTCTCCGATTATGGCAAAGATAAAATCCGTGTGCGCGCAGGGCAAAAAGTAAAGCTTTTGGGTGGAACTGCCAATGCCTACCCCCAGTAGGCCGCCAGCACCCACAGCTAACTTGGATTGTCTAACCTGAAAGGCTTTGCCCAACGGGTCCTGGTCTGGGTTAAGAAACCCGTGTACCCGGTGCAGGCGGTAATCAGCCGAGAAAAGGAAAAAGCCAAAAATAACGAGAGCCATTAACCCCGGCACAAGGAAGAATTTAAGTTTTACGCCACCCAGGTAAAGCATGAGCGCAGAAATCAGGAAAAGGTAGGCGGCCGTGCTGTAATCGGGTTCAAGAAGAACGGCCAGGACAAAGGCCAGCACCACACCCACGGCTGGCAACAGAGTTTTTACCTGGTTTATGGTTTCTGCTTTGCGCGTGCAGTAATTTCCAAGGAAAAGGATGAGCACCACTTTGGCCAGCTCAGAAGGCTGAAACCGGACGCCGAAAAGCTGAATCCAGCGGTGAGTGTTAGCTATTGAAGGCATAGCAAAGCAAAGCAGAAGCAGAGCCAAAGTCAGGCCGGTAGCCAGATAAACAATTTTAGTCAGGGTGAAGAAAGGTTTCTTTAAAGAGGCTACTACCAGCATGAGAATCAACCCGGCCACAGCGGCCATGATTTGCTGGCTGAGGAAGTAGAAACTCTGCCGGTATTTTTCACCTGCCAGGATGGCAGAGGAGCTGAAGACCATGAGAATACCAAACAGAACAAGAATGATGGTGTTAATCAGCAGCCACACGTCAAAAGAAAAACGTTTGAAAACTTCCATCATCCTTATCTTCCTTTTACCTGCTTTTCTAACATCCGGACTTCCTTTTTAAACAACCGGCCTCTTTCCTCAAAATTGTGGAACATGTCCCAGGACGTGCAGGCCGGGGCTAAGAGCACCAGGTCGCCTGGCCTGGCCGCTTCGTAACCTTTTCTGACCAGTTCCCGGAAAGAACCGGCTTCCTCTATGGGGCAAACGCCTTCTATGGCTTTTTTTATCTTTTCTCTGGCTTCGCCAATCAACAGTACTTTCTTGACCCGCTTTTTCAAAGCGCGACGCAAGGGGGAGAAATCTCCCCCTTTGTCGCGCCCCCCGAGGATAAGAATGATAGGTTGGTCGAAACTCTCTATGGCTTTTATGGTGGCGGCCACGGTCGTGGCTTTAGAATCGTTCACAAATAATACGCCTTTTATTCTGGCCACTTCTTCCAGCCGGTGTTCCAGACCCCGGAAAGCTTTGACGGTTTTTCGGATGGCGGAAATTGGGGCGCCAGCCAGGTAAGCAGCCAGCGAGGCAGCCATCACGTTTTCCTGGTTGTGCAGGCCGCGGAGTTTGATGTCTGTGGCCTTAAGCAGGGGCTTTTCACCGCCATCAACCAGATAGATGGTTGAATCTTTCAGGTAGCAGCCCCGGGGAACCCGGTATTTGCGGCTGAAACCGTAAACCTCAATTTCCTTTTCTTTCCTCCAGGCCCAGAGCAGTCGGTCATCCCGGTTTAAAACGGCTTTATCTTCTGGCCGCTGGTGCCAGAAGAGTTTCTTTTTGGCCTGGAGGTAATTTTCCATGGTTTTATGCCAGTCTAAGTGGTTGGGGGAAATGTTAAGAAAGACTGAAATGTCGGTCCGGAATTTTTCGGTAAATTCCAGCTGAAAACTGGAAAGTTCAGTAACTATCCAGTGGTGTGGCCTTGATTTTTTGACAAAGGAAATTAACGGCCGACCGATGTTACCCGTCAGATGAACCTTGAAACCGCTGTTTTTAAGAATTTCGTAAATCAGCGTGGTGGTGGTGGATTTGCCGTTGGAACCGGTAATTCCGATTATCTTTCCTTTTAAAAATTCGTAAGCCAGTTCTATTTCGGAAATAACCTTAACGCCTTTTTCTCTGGCTGATAAAATCTCCGGAAGGGGTGGAACTCCGGGGCTCAGGACAATCAGGTCAGCCTGCAGGAAAGCCTCCAGCCGGTGACCACCACAATCGAACAGCACGCCTTTTTCCTGGTAGTTGGCTACGTTTTCCAGCTGGTCAAGTGGTTTCTTATCCGTAACCGTGACCAGGGCCCCGCGTTCCAGCAGAAAATCGCAGACAGCCTGGCCTGTTCTGGCGAAGCCCACGACCAGCACTTTTTTATCTTTAAGTTCCATGTTTTACCTCAACTTCAGAGTGGATAAGCTGAAGAGGGCAAAGATGATGCCCAGAATCCAGAAGCGGATGACCACTTTCTCTTCAGGCCAGCCGATCAGTTCAAAATGATGATGAAGGGGAGCCATGCGAAAAATTCTTTTTCCGCCGGAAATCTTGAAGTAGCCGACCTGAAGCAGAACCGAAAGAGCTTCCAGAATAAAAACTCCGGCCACAGCAAAAAGCAAAAATTCCTGCTTAATCATCAGGGCAATCAATCCGAGCGTACCGCCGAGGGAAAGGGCTCCGACATCGCCCATGAAAATTTCAGCTGGGTGACAGTTAAACCAAAGAAATCCCAGACAGGCACCGGTCAGAGCTCCGACGAAAACCGTCAATTCAGCAGCCAGCGGGACTCGCAGTATGTTTAAATATTGCGACCACTGGGCATGTCCGGAAACATAAGTCAGAGCCGTGAGAGCCGCCATGGCGATTAAAGTCAGTCCGATGGCCAGGCCATCCAGGCCGTCAGCCAGGTTAACGGCGTTGGAAGAACCGACCAGGATGAACATAATCCACGGCAGGTAAAACCAGCCCAAGTAAGGAGTCCATTCCTTGATGAACGGAAACATCAGGTGCAGGTCAAATTTCCCTCTGGTGCCCAGGATGACCAGCACCAGGGCGACAGTGGCCGAAGCCATAATTTGCAGAATAATCTTCTGCCGTGGGGTGAGGCCCAGGGAACGGCGGGCCCGGTATTTTATAAAATCATCAATAAAGCCAATGGCTCCAAATAATATTAACCCGGTCAACCCCAGCCAGACGTAGATGTTGCCCAGATTACCCCACAGGAGGGTGGAGACCACCGTGGCTCCGATGATCATAACGCCACCCATGGAAGGGGTTCCTTTTTTTACCAGATGGTGCTGCGGGCCTTCTTCTCTTATTTCCTGGCCCACCTGGTGCTTTTTTAACAATCTGATGAACAACGGAGTCAGGATAAACATCAGAGCCAGCGAAGTAACCCCGGCCAGAGCCGTACGGATGGTGATGTAGCGGAAAACGTTGAAGAAAAACCAGTAGTCTCTTAAAGGTACCAGTAGCCAGTACAGCATCTCATTCCTCCAGTTCCTGGCGAAGCAGTTTGACGATTTTATCCAGAGCCAGGCCGTGCGAGGCTTTAATCAGGATGAAATCGCCGGGAAGGATAAAATCCTTCAAC
Organism: Candidatus Aminicenantota bacterium; assembly: GCA_037441785.1. Classification (GTDB taxonomy): domain Bacteria; phylum Acidobacteriota; class Aminicenantia; order Aminicenantales; family Saccharicenantaceae; genus Saccharicenans. Next base: position 20,839 of record JBBIRN010000004.1, read on the forward strand.
CACTGAGCGGCTTCCTCGGCAGTTAAAAAAGAAGAAATATTAGCACGATTAAAGCCATTGGCAACTGCTCCGCTGGCCAGGTGTTTGGCTTTTTCACCAACCGTTACCAGGTAGTCCCAGCCGGTCAGAGCCACCTGTTTACCGGCTTCCAGATGGAACTCAATTTCTGCTGGCCCGAGCTCCAGCATGTCGCCCAGAACCGCAATTTTTCTTCTGGCTTTTAACCGGCTCAGGCTTTCCAAGGTTTTTTTCAGAGCTACCGGGTTAGAATTGTATGAATCATCAAATAAAGTAATTTCGTTTTTCAACCTGATAATCTGGCCGCGGTGTTCGGCCGGAGAAAGCTGCGTTATAACGGGTACTATTTCTTCCAGTTTTAACTGCATGGCCAGACAGGCAGCACAGGCCGCCAGCAGGTTGTACACAAGGCCTTCATGGAGGAAGGAGACTTTAATCGGGGCCTTTTCTGGGCCATAAATCAGGTTAAAAGCTATTCCTTCCAGACCGAGATGACGGATGTTTTCGGCCCGGACCTGGCAGGAGGGGTTTAAACCGAAATAGATAATTTCCCCTTTTTTATAATCCGCGGCTATTTTTTTGAGCAGAGGGTCGTCTCCGTTTAAGACCGCAGTAGCTCCCTCTCTGGCTCCGTCCAGAATTTCTTTTTTGGCCAGGGCGATTTCTTCCAGGTTCTTGAAAAATTCCAGATGGACCGGTGCTATGCCGGTTATTATGGCCAGGTCTGGCGGAGCAATTTGCGTCAGCTCCCGGATTTCTCCCGGCCGGCTCATGCCCATTTCCAGCACCGCCACCTGGTGGAAATCTTCAGCGGCCAGGATGGAGTAGGGAAGGCCAATCTGGTTGTTAAAATTGCCCACGGTTTTAAGGACCCGGTATCTGGTGGCCAGTAAGGCGGCCGTAAATTCCTTGGTAGTGGTTTTGCCCGTGCTGCCGGTGATACCGATGACTTTGAGTTTGTGGTTTTCCAGAATCCGGGAAGCCAGCTTTTGCAGGGCCTTTAGGGTATCAGCCACCTTAATCAGTCCAAAAGATTCCGGCAACCCCTTTATTTCTCGTGCCACGCAGGCGCCCACAGCTCCTTTGCTGGCCACTTCAGCCACAAACTCGTGTCCATCCCTGGTTCCAGAAAGGGCAAAAAAGAAACCGCCGCGTTCTATGGTTCTGGAGTCAAAAGAGAAATGCTCGGCCAGGGCAGAAGGCGAGCCCTGTAACAGCTGACCTTCAGTCAGCCGGGCAATCTCAGCAAGAGTTAACCTGGCCATTACTTTTTCTCCAGTTCTTGCAGTATTTCCCTGACCACTTCTACATCGCTGAAGTGAATGGTTTTATCGCGAAAGATCTGGTAATTTTCATGCCCTTTTCCGGCGATAAGCACAAAATCTCCCTTTCTGGCCAGCCGGAGAGCTTTCTCTATAGCTTTTCGACGGTCAGTTTCTCTCTCATAATTTTTAGAGCCAGCTCGCAGAAAGCCCTGCTCTATTTCGTCAATGATTTTTTCCGGGTCTTCAGACCTGGGGTTATCAGAGGTGATAATCGTCCAGTCTGCCAGCCGGGCGGCCACTTCACCCATCCGCGGCCTTTTGCTCCGGTCTCGGTCTCCGCCGCAACCAAACACCAGGATGATTCTTTTTGGGCTAAGACTCTTCACTGTCAAAAGCAGGTTTTCCAGAGCCGCATCTGTGTGAGCATAATCCACCACCGCTTTAAACCCGAGACTGGTGGGGATAACTTCAAAACGACCTGGTACGCAGCCGGCCGTGGAAATGGCTTTGCCTATGAGGGAAGGAGTGATACCGAGAGCCAGGGCAGCTGAAACCGCAGCCAGGATGTTATAAAGGTTGTGCTTGCCGAGCAGCGAGGTCTTCAGGTTGAGCGTGCCACCCGGAAAACTGACTGTGGCCTTCATGCCATTTTCTTCCAGGACAAAATTCTCAGCCTTGATAATGGCTTCGGGACGAAAACCGTAGGTAATGGTTTTCATCGGTAACTCAGCTATGAGCTTTTCTCCCCAGGGGTCATCTATGTTAACAATAGAGGCCTGGCGCTTGTGGTTGAGGAAAAATAATTTTTTCTTAGCCTCAAAATACTTTTCCATGCTTTCGTGGTAGTCCAGGTGTTCGCCGCTAAGGTTGGTAAAAATGGCCACATCAAAGCCAATGCGGTAGACTCTTTTGAGGTCTAAGGAATGAGAAGAGACTTCCATCACACAGTGGGTGACTCCGTCATCAACCATTTCTTTCAGGATTCGCTGGATGTCAGGAGATTCCGGGGTTGTTCTTTCTGCTACCATTTTCTTGTCTTTCCAGCGGTACTCAATGGTGCCGATCAGGCCCGGGGTCAGTCCGGCTGTTTTAAGGATATGTTCCAGAAGATAGCTGGTGGTCGTTTTGCCCTTGGTTCCAGTAATACCAACCATCTTGAGTTTTAAGGATGGATGGCCGTAAAAACTGGCGGCCATCTGGGCCATGGCTTCCCGGACATCAAGCACCTGCAGCCAGTTGAGGTGGAGTTCAGCCGGCCTGGGCCTTTCTGAAACCACCAGGCTGGCACCTTTTTCTATGACTTCAGCCAGAAAATCATGCCCGTCGGCTTTCTGACCTTTTAGGGCAAAGAAGATGTAGCCGGGCTCAATTTTTTTTGAAGAATAAGATAGCCCGGTAATTTCCTCATCTGGATTTCCGTAAAATTCTACTAACCGGACTTCCTCGAGCAAATCCTTACATTTCATCTTAGTCTGTGATAACCTCCTGTTTTCTTTTGTCTTGAGCCAGCCAGTATTTTTCGGGCAATTTTTTCGGTGGCTGGTGCAGGTAGAGTAACACTTTCCGGGCAATTTCCCTGAAGACCGGGGCCGCTACCTGACCACCGTATTGCTTGATGCCTTTTGGTTCATCAATGACCACCACCATGGTCAAAAGCGGCTGGTCAGCTGGAGCAAAACCAACAAAAGAAGCCACGTGCTTGGCGTAGGAGTACGCTTTTAAAGCCGGGTCAAATTTCTGAGCGGTGCCGGTTTTCCCGGCAATGTCATAACCATCTATTTTGGCCTCCAGCCCGGTGCCTTTTTCCACCACCTGGGTAAAGACGGTTTCAACTAGCTCGCGAACTGTTTTTGGAGAAAGTATTCTGGGCCAGCGAGAAACATCGTTAAGGACGGCCGGTATGACCTCTGCTACCGGCGCTGGCTGAGGTCGGGTGACTTTGGGCTGTACCAGATAACCTCCGGTGGCATAGACGTTCATGGCTCTGAGAATCTGCAGCGGAGTGGCCGCTATTTCATAACCGATGGCCACCCGAAGAGAGGATTTCCGCCATTTATTCAGAGGATGGAGTATTCCGGATTCTTCACCAGGAAGGTCAATACCGGTTTTCTGGCCGAAGCCAAAAGTTTTAAACATCTGGTAAATTTTTTCTTCTCCGATGAGGTCAGCAATTTTGATTGAGCCAACGTTGGAAGAGTGGATAAAAACTTCCGGAAAGCTCAGGATTTTCATCCGCTCGTGGTCGCGCACAGTGGTGCCGCCAAAGGTGATGTAGCCCTGACTGCAATCGTAGTAGGTATTCGGACTTATTCCGGCCAGTTCCCGGGCGGCGGCCGCGGTGACTATCTTGGCTGTAGACCCGGGCTCATAGGTGTGCTGGATGGCGCGGTTGACCATCTGTTCTTCAGTCGGCGGAAACTCGTTCGGGTCATAGTTTGGATAATTAGCCAGAGCCAGAATTTCCCCGGTTTGCGGCTGGAGAATGACTACGGTTCCCCAATTAGCTCCAAAATTTTCTACGGCCTGTTGCAGTTCCTTTTCCGCAATATACTGAATGGTGGCATCAATCGTCAGGTAAAGGTCTTTCCCCGGTTTGGTTTCTTTGACCGTCTGGATGAAGAATTCTTTCCGCCGGGCATCTCGCATGATGAGTTTTTGACCTTCTTCCCCCCGGAGCTCGTTGTTGTAATAATATTCCACCCCGGCCATGCCGGCATCATCTACGTTGACTCCACCCAGCAGGTGGCAGGCTAAAGTTCCCAGGGGGTAGTAACGTCTGTTTTCTTCTATCAGGTAGATGCCTGGCAGCTTCAGTTTTTTGATTTCCTCGGCTACTTCCAGCGGTATTTTTCTTTTAATCCAGGTGAACCTTTTTCTCTTTTCTATGCCGGAGATAATCTTTTTTAATTCGTTCTCCCCCAGGTTCAGAATAGACTTCAGCTGGTAAATGTTTTTAACCTGAGTTTCCAGCGGTTCTTCTTTGACCGGGGAGAAGAAGACTGAAGCCGCAGGCAAGCTTCGGGCCAGGATTTTTCCGTTTCGGTCGTAGATGTTGCCCCGGGTGGGCAGCACCTTAATCAGGTCCTGGCTTTGTTCAATGACTTCGGTTTTTAGTTTTTTGTGTTCTATGACCTGGAGGTCTATCAGGCGGACGAGGATGAGGCACATCCACAGCAGGATAAAGAGCAGAATAAATTTTATCTTTTTCCTGGGAAAACCAGGCAGAAAACTTTTTTCCTGCACTATCATCCTCATTTTTCCACCAGGTTTTCAAAAATTATCTGCTCTGGTTTCGGGTCGGTCAGGTTTAAGTTTTCCCTGGCCATCCGGTCAATTCTTTCCGGAGAAAGCAGAGCCGCCTTACGAGTTTCCAGTTTTTTAATTTCTTCTTTAAGCTGTTCAACCTTGAGTTCCAGCTCGTGAATTCTGTAACCGAGCCGGACTGATTCGCTCTGATACCAGATGTAAAAGGTCAGGTCGGCCAGCAGCATAATTATCACTCCGCCGCCGATGACCACTTGTTTCCAGGTCAATTTTTTCCTGACCATGTTAAACCCTCTCGGCTGCTCTCAGTTTGGCGGAATGGCAGCGGGGATTAGCCGCTATTTCTTCCGGGCCTGGCCTAACTGGCTTTTTGGTCAGAATCCTAACCACCGGTTTTTCCAGTTCTCGGTCAGCCAGTTTCTGAAAAGCTCTTTTTACCAGCCGGTCTTCCAGCGAATGAAAGGAAATGGCTACTATCCTGGTGCCGGGCAAACAGCGACGGGCCAGGTTCTCCAGAAATTCATCCAGTCCTTTCAGTTCCTGGTTAACTTCTATTCTCAGAGCCTGGAAAACCTTGGCGGCGGGATGAACCTTGTTCTTCTGCGGAACCCAGCGGTAAAATTCTTCCACCAGTCTTTTCAGGTCAGTGGTAGTCCGCAGCAGTCCAAGTTTTCTCTGGTTTAAGATTTTTCTGGCCAGTGGCCGGGTATGCTTTAGCTCACCGTATTTTTCCAGAATTTCAGCCAGGCGGGCTTCGCTGTAGGTGTTGAGAATTTTTTCGGCGGTGGTCTTCTGCCTGAGGTCCATCCTCATGTCCAGCGGTCCTTCCAGGTTAAAGCTGAAACCACGTTCCGGGTTGTCCAGCTGAAAAGAAGAAATGCCCAGGTCTAACAGGACGCCCCGGACCTGGCTGAAATCTATTATTTCCTCAAAACCGAGCAGGTCTCGAAAATCAGCCTGGAAGAGCTTAACCCTGGAGGCGTAATCAGCCAATCTGCGGGCGGCTACTTTCAGAGCCTTCTCGTCGAGGTCAAAGCCAATGACCTGGGCCTGAGGATTACGCCTCAGGATTTCTAAAGTGTGTCCCCCCAGCCCAACCGTGCCATCAAGATAGAGACCGGGCCTTGAGGCCTGCAGAAATTCTAATGCCTCCTCAAGTAATACCGGCGTATGCCCGTATTCTTTCATTCAGTCTTTCCTCGGGGGACAAGACGGGCAATATTTTCGAAATCCTCCTCGGTCAGAGGTTTTTCTTCAATGATGCTGTTCAAAACTTCCTTGTTCCAGATTTCCAGATGATTGTTCAGTCCGATTACCTCCACCTCGGTGTTGAGACGGGCTTTTTCCCTCAGAGTCTGGTTAATCAACACCCGACCTTTGGCATCAATCTGGTTGTAGCTGCCCTTCAGGTTGACCCGCAGCAGGAAACGTCTGACATCAGGGCGCAGATGGAGAGCTCCCTCGTTGGCAATTCTGGTCATTTCTTCCCAGACAGAAAGTGGGTATATTTGAACCGCCTCATCAGTGAGAGAGGTAATGAAGACGTCTTTTCCATAATGTTCTTCAATGATTTCGCGGAATTTTTCCGGGATTTTCAGACGACCGCTGTTATCCAACCTGGCGGTGTAGCTTCCTATCAGCAAGTTGCTCAGGCCTTCTTTTCCCATTTTTTCCCGTTTTATCCCGTTTTGACTTAAATATATGGAATAA
>JBBIRN010000005.1:0-10338 GCA_037441785.1 Candidatus Aminicenantota bacterium
AAAGTTGAACAGGAGTTAAAGCTTCAGGAAAGAGCCAGGCGTTATAAGGCGCAAATACTCATGCGAGAAAAGAAACAAAAAGAGGAAGAGCTGAGAAAAACAGAAGACGTCACCAAAGAGATAAATGATTTTTACAATAAGTACCGCGAAAAAATCCAGGCTTTAAGGCAAAAGGAAAAGGACCTGGAAAGCAAGAAACCGCTGGCTGAAGAATATCACTGGATTAAGTCAGCCAAGGAAAATTATTTGAAGCTAAAAGAAGCCGGCAAAAAGCTAGCTCTACACTTTTGGCTACTTATTATATCTTTGTTTGCGGGCCTGGCCGGGGTGTTATTGCTTCTCTTAAACAAGACAGGCCTTGCGCTTCCCTTCTGGATAGTCACTGTGCTGGGGTTGATTTATGTTGTGGTGCAATTCTCCCATTCGCAGAAAGGAGAGGCAGGAGCACGAGAACTTCAGGGCATTAAAGAACAGTACCTTCAGAAATATAACCAGGAGCTGCGCTCTGTAGCCGACCTTGAAGCACAAGAAAAAAGTCTGGAAAAAGAATATTACGGGCTTGAGACCATCAGTAACCAGCTGGAGCAGTTAAAAAACGAGTGCCGCGAACTTTTGTCTGCACTGAGCAGGCGAGTTTCCGGCGGGCTTTCTGCGGTGGAAATGGAGGAAAAGATAGCGCTGGTGGATAAGCTGCTGGCTGAAAATAAGAATAGAATTGAACGGCTCAGGCAAGAAATTGAGGAGGTGAAAGCTCGCCTGTATTCGCTCAATGTGGAAGAGAAAGATTATGAATACGAAAACCCGGGGCCTGAGTTCAATCAGCAAAAGTATGAGGATTTAAAGAAAAAATTGGAGAGACTGGCTCAACGTGAAGCGGATAAATCCGGGCTGATTGCCTCTCTGGGAAAGTATAACTTTGAGCTTAATGACCTGAGCAGCGAGATTTCTCGCTGGTTTGAGCAGACGTTTGCGGAGAAAATTGAGCCCGAGCGCTGGGAAGATAAATTGCAGGAGGTTAAGAGCCAGAGAAAGCAACTGGAAACTAAAATCAACAACAAAATGGTTGAGCTAAGAGGACTTGGAATTTCCGAAGCTGATTACCTAACAGAAGACCCGGGAGAAACCTATCAGCCGGAAAAAATGAGGCAGGTAGAAAGAGAGATTGAGGAAGTATCTAAGGAAATGGAGGCAAAGGACAATAAATTGCGTGACCTGAGGACAAGAGTGGCCGCTCAGACCGGAAGCGATCCTTTAGCACCGTGGGAAACTCTGCTTGAAGCCCTGTTTAGCCAGATTGAAAAAACAAGAGACCAGCTTAAAAAAGCAGAAGCTACTTTGATTTCCAGGATTTTGCTCGCTGAGGTGATAAGAACCCTTGACCGCGAAGAGACCGAGAAAGTGGAAAAAATACTCCAGTCGCCTGAAGTCAGAGAATTGCTCTTGCGGCTAACCGGTAGGTACAGGGAGATTTACACGAAGGAAGAAGCAGGGCAGGAGGGGATTATCTTTGTTTCCGATGGCGTCAACGAATTTTCCCTGGCGGACCTGAGCACAGGTGCCCGGGAGCAGGTGCTTCTGGCGCTGCGCATTGCCTTCCTTAAAAAGCTGCTCAAAAATCAGAGCTGTTTTCTTATCCTGGATGATGCTTTTCAGCACACTGATTACGACCGGCGGCCTTTGGTCGTGGATACCCTGGTGGAGCTGGCCAAAGATAGCTGGCAGGTTTTCTACCTGACCATGGACGACCACATCAGAGACCTCTTTCAAAGCCGCGCCTCTTCCCTTGGCTCCAGGTATCATTTCATTGAGCTGAATTTTGCTTCTTAGCCCCGGGTACCATTTCTGAGGCCACGGGAATGAAGGCATCGCAGCGGGCGCTGTTTCACCTTTGGTTTTTTTACACATTTAGTATTTTTGTGCCGAAGCGTTATGCTCCTGGACTAAAGGCTCAGTGGCGTACCAATTATGTGCTGCGGTTTCCCTTTTTTTCGCAAGAAGAATAATGTTTTTAAGCCAGCACCATTTAAGCCAGTATCATCTGACTTAATTGTGAGGACTGTTTAGGGTGGTTCGTTTAATTTTGGTCTCTGGCCCCATTATTCTCTTAGCAGGGGGCGGGTGAGGCAGGTGGGACCGCCTGAGCCCTTGAAGGCAATTTCCTCGCCCGGCAGCTCATAGACAAAGCATCCAGCCTGACGCAGGCGCGTCGCGGTGATTGGATTGCCCTTGAGAATGACCACGCGCCGCGGGCTTATGGCCAGCACGTTGCACCCCTGGGTGGGGAATTCTTCTTCGGGGATGTCAACGAGCTCAATGCCCCTCTCCAGAAGGAGCTTGTAGAAAGCTACTGGCAGGAGCCTTTTATACACAACCGCCAGGTCCACATCCAGCAGGCTGATGAAGCTCATCAGATGCAGAACTTCACCTGGCCCGGCCCAGTAGGGCAGGTCATAAGCCAGCACTTGGACCCCGAGCGGCCGCAGAATTTCCTGAAGCTGGTCTATGCCTTCCTGGTTGGTCCTGAAGCCGCGGCCGGTGACGAGCGTTTTTTCATCCAGCCAGAGCAAATCGCCGCCTTCGGCTGTGGCTTTGCCTGAAAGCCTGCCGAGTGTCGGCACACCCCAGCTCTTAAGGGCATCTTCAAAAGCTTCTGGCTCGCCCGCTCTTTCCTTTTTCCCCATCTGCAGGATGATGGCCCCAGCCTCGGTGATTAGCACCGGGTCATGGGTGTAGATGGAATCAAGGGTGGTCCGCTCATCAGCCGGCAGGTAAAGAATCTCCGCGCTTTCTTGTCTTAAAATCTCTTCCAGCTTGGAAAATTCTTCTTCAGCCTTTTTTAAATCAGGAGGAGCGGTAAAGCCAAGTCTCTGCCATTCGCGCTCAATCTTTTCGGTGCTAACAAAAGCCTCAGCCGGCCGCTTGACCACCACCCGGCGCAGCCGCCCAACCATATTCTGTGCCCCAAATCTTCTGTCCATGCTTTCATATTAAATTAAATGATTTGTTCTGGCAAAACTTTTTTACCTAAAAAGTTTAGCAGAAATTTCTTCGGGGTAGCCATGCTTTACCAACGTTATCATAGCCAGCGAATAAAAAATTCTGCGATTTGATCTGGGAAGATGAGTCGTAGTAATATTTTCTCATAAAGAGTCTGGCAAGATTTAAAGAAATCATCTGATTGGAGGGGTAAATATGAAAGGGGGTATTGCCTGGAAGAAAGTTGCATGGAAAAAGGCCGTTATTAGCGTTTTGGTTCTCTCTTTCCTTTTTTCTCCGGCCTGCAAGAAAGCTGATAAGGTAGAAATAAAAACAGAGGATGGTATTACGGTGGTTTACAATCCCAAGAATCCGGCACCAACGCGCGGTATGCCGACCACCTTATTAATAAAAGAGGACTTATCGCTGGGAACTAAGGGGGAGAGCGAAGTATCAATGCTATTAGAACCCGCGGTGGTCGATGCCGACGAAGCTGGCAACATCTATGTCCTTGACCGGAAGGCGGTCCAGATTAAAGTTTTCGACCCGCAGGGAAATTTTTTGAGGGCCATTGGACGAAGCGGCCAGGGGCCCGGTGAATTCCAGGACCCCCGCTATTTTCAGATAACCCCGCAGAAGAATATCCTGGTCACCGACCCCATGTCACGCCGGGCTACCGTTTTCAGCTTAGAGGGCCAGTGGATGAAAGATCTTTCCACCGGAAAGATGTGGATGTTCTTGAGCGCGAAAATGGCGCCCAACGGAGACATTGTTGGCAGCCATACAATAATGGACCAGGAAGCCAGGACCGAGCTGGTGCGGTTTAATGCTAACATGGAACCTGTAAGCACTGTGGCCAGCGTGCCATTCCCCAGATATCCAGTTTTAAATCCATATTTTCCTCGCCTTTATTTTGCTCTGACCCCGGAAGGGAATGTCATCTGGGGAGTAACCACCGAGTATGAATTTCACGTGGTTAATCGAGAAGGGAAAACTCTTAGAAAAATTATCAAAAAGTATGATCCTGAAATCCTCACCCAGGAGGACCGTGACCGGACGGCAAAAGAATTCTGGGGTGAGGAGGGGCCTCCGCCAGATGCGCAGGTGGAATGGCCCAAGTATTTTCCGCCCGTTGAAGATTTCATCCTGGATGATCGGGGCTGGCTTTTTGTCAGACCCTTTATGAAAGTAAAAACAGCAGGGGGAGTCTTCTATGATGTTTTTGACGCCGAGGGAAAGTACATAGCCAGAGTTTCCCTGCCTGCCAGGGCCCGAAAGATTAAAAGCGGTAAGCTGTATACAATTGAAGAAGACAAAGAAGGCTTGCTCCACGTCAAGCGTTACACGATGGAATGGAAATGAAGTGACAGAAACATAAATCCGGTCGCTTCGATTTTGAATGTATTTAGAGTGAGTACTCAAGCATTGAAAGAAGCAGGCTGGTTCTGTTTTTTTATCAGGCAAGTTGGCTGGCTAAGGAGCTCGACTCTTTTGCTCTTCTTTCCATGGAGTACAAGCGAGTTTTCAGTTATGAATCAAGAACCTATTGCCGTGCGGCAGTTATCTTTGTTTTTGAGGCTCGAGTAAGTATAAATCTTATGGGCCGCCAGTTAATTCCAGTGGCAGTGTTAGCTGTCCAGGTTAGCTCATCTGGATTGACTAAAATTAAATGAGGTGATAATTTTAGGACTGCAGTAAATACCTGAAGCAATATCAGAAAGGAGAGAACTATGGGCGGTCTGACTTATAAAAAAGCGGGTGTGAACATTGACGAAGCAGATTCTTTTATCCAGAAGATAAAACCGCTGGTTAAGATGACCGAGCGGGCCGAGGTGCTGGGTTCAATCGGTGGGTTCGGCGGGCTTTTTGCCCCACGCCTCAAGGGAATGAAAAAGCCGGTCTTGGTTTCCTCCACCGATGGCGTCGGCACCAAGCTCATCATCGCTGACCTGCTCAAAAAATACGACACCATCGGTATTGACCTGGTGGCCATGAACGTTGACGACGTAGTGGTGCTCGGAGCCGAGCCTCTTTTCTTCCTTGATTACATCGCCTGCGGCCGGCTGGATAAAGATCAGCTGGTTGAGGTAATGCGCGGGATGGTCCGGGGCTGCCGTGAAGCCAACTGCGCCCTCATCGGCGGCGAAACGGCCGAGCTTCCTGGTCTCTACGAGCCCGGCAAATGGGATTTAGCCGGCTTTTGCGTGGGTATCGTGGATGCCGAGAAAATCGTTGACGGACGCCACTGCCGCCCTGGCGACAAGGTCATCGGACTGGCCTCCTCAGGCCTCCACAGCAACGGCTATTCGCTGGCCCGCCGCGTTTTCTCCGAGGAAGAAATCAAGAGCAAGTGGGGAAAGGAACTGCTCAAACCGACCAGGATTTACACTGCGGTCATTCTTGAAGCTCTGAAGAAGGTTAAAATTAAAGCCATGGCCCACATCACTGGCGGCGGTTTTTACGACAACATTCCGCGCGTCATTCCAGAGGGGCTTCAGGTGGTCATCCGCAAGGGCACCTGGCCTGTGCTTCCCATCTTCCACGAGATTCAGCGCCGCGGTCAGGTGGCAGAGCGAGAGATGTACCGCACCTTCAACATGGGCATCGGTATGACAGTGGTGGTTAGCCCAAAAGACGCTGAGCCGGCGCTCAAGCTTTTCCAGAAGCTCGGTCAGAAAGCCTACCTCATCGGCGAGCTGGTCAAAGGACCTCACGAAGTGGTTATTGAATAGTGATACGCTCTTTAGCTGGACATTCGGCCTTGATTTCTTTTAAAACACCTTTTTTCCTTCTCTGTTTTCTCAACCCATCTCTCCCAGCCTGAGTTCCATCAAAATTTCTGAGGCTCAGCCAACCTGGAAAATAAGTTATAATGTAGCCGTGAGGGGAAAATGAGAACACTCAAAACCGGGCGAGTAAGCTTTCTTTGTTTTTTGTGCTTCTTGGCCTCAGTTCTGGCTGCAGCCGGGCATTTAATGATGGCTTCTTGTAGCCTTAACCCGCGGGCCCGGACAACTGTTTCTCCGGACCTTGATTTTGAAAAATTCAGCCTCCTCCTGACCGAGGGTGAAAAGGAGGTTTACAAGCATCTACCTGAAGGAGAGCACCAGGAATTTCTGGAGCTGTGCTGGAAGTTTAGGGATCCAGAACCAGCCACCGAGGTCAACGAGCTCAGAGAAGAATTTAAAGAAAGGGTGGCCTTTGTCAACCGCTGGTTTAGCCCCATTGCTGGTGACCGCCTCAGCCGGCGTCCGGATGCCCAGATTCGCGACGCAGGCTGGTTCACAGAGAGGGGTAAAGTTTTCCTGGTCCTCGGTTTTCCAGACCGGATGTTTTTCCTTTTGAGTGATGGGGATTTTCGCCTGCTTGAACATGATCAATTAAACGAGCGTTGGAGGTATGATTCAGCCAGCGAAGAAACCTGGGAATATGACCGTTACAAAATGGTGGCCCATTTCTATCAGGAAGGGGGAAGGTGGTATGCCGATTACTCTCCCGAACTCATTGATACCATGGATGAGATAAAACAGGATTATTTGAATGCTTCTCTCTCACCCCGGCTTCGTTTCCACTTTGAGGCTAAGTTTACAGACGGACAGCTTAGCTTGAAAATTCCCGTGAACAAGGTGAATTTTGTTGAAGAAAATGATTTTTTAATAGCCAAGTTCAGGGTAAAAGTGACGCCCTACAAAGGAACCCAGAAGCTGGACGAGCAGGTGTTCAGCCAGGAAGTTAAGCTCAGTAAAATTGAGAAAAGAGAGAAAAGAAACCTGACGCTGAAAGTTCCGGTTGAGCTTTCGGGCCCGGGTGCCTATCTGTTTGAAGTTATTCTTGAAGATATCACTGGCGGTGAAGTTAGCGGCCGCGGTCGAGCACTTGCCTCGGCGATAATAACGGCCAAGGCCTCAAGCTAATTAATAAAAGTTTTTCTGGATTTCAAGGGAAAATAATGAAACTTTAAAAGCGGCTGGTTTTTTGACTGAGGGGAGAAAGTTGCCGCAATTCAGGCTTTTATTTCCAGAAGGTCAATATAAGCCGTCTCTACCAGGGCCTCTGACCCCAGCCCCAGGCGTTTCATCAGGTCAAGAGCGATTGCCTGACCGTCAGCTTCTGTTTGTCCTGGCTGCAAAACAACTTCCAGCTCCAGAAAATCACCCAGACCTTCAACCCGGTCAAGATGAATACGGGTTTGACCCACAAGATAAAAATATCGTGTTTTGCGAACTACACCCCGCTGGCCCAGGGCCACACTCAGCACTTTTTTCAACCTCTCCGGCTGGTCGGTGGTGAAAAGCTCATACTGGCAGAATTTAGGACCATTCCGGTCAGGGCGTTCATAAAAAATCAACTCTGCCTGCTGTCCGTTTATCAGGCGAAGTTTTAAACGGCCCCGGTTGGTGTGGAAGAAAACATCTTCCTGAGTCAGCATCTGGCCTGGCTGCTGGCTCAAAGCTTCAACCTTTTCCTTCATGGCGGAGAAATCTTTCAGCCGGGCCTTTATCTCCACGTTAGCGGGCATGAAATACCTCTGCTATTAAACTTGAAGATTTCTATTCTTGCCAACATAAGTTGTTTTTTTAAAATTATCTGTGTTTATTATAGTTAAAACCAGAGTAATTTTTAATCGGGTTGTCGGAATATGGGCTATCCCTGCGACTGAAAATTATGTTTTATCTAAATGTCTTGATATCTTGCTCCTTTTAGTATCGGAAATTAATCAAGCCAGAAGGATTTTAGGAGGTTTGTCAGGCCTGAAAAACTGAAAGTTATAGCCTATTATAACATCCCAGGAATCTGTAGAATAGGGCCTGATTTTTAACTTGACTAAGGGCTTTTTTGATTTCGGCTTCTTGTAATGATCCTTCAAAGTCAACTAAGAAAAAATATTCTCCTGGTCGTTTCTTGTTGGGTCTGGATTCAATCCGAGTCAGGTTAATACCTCTTTCGGCAAATATGGTGAGAACCCTCACCAGAGAGCCAGGTTCATGCTTGAGGGAAAAAACAAGGGAACATTTATGACCATGGTCCAATCCCTTTTTTGCCAGAATAAGAAACCTGGTCTGGTTGGCCGGGTAATCTTCAATGTTTTCTTTTAAAATAGAGAGCCCATAAAGCTCAGCACATTTTTTTCCGGCTATGGCGGCCACACCTGATGGCCTTTCTTCAGCCAGCATCCGGGCAGCTCCGGCTGTGTCGTAGAAGGGCCGAGCTTCTAATTTGTTTTTTCTGATGAAGTTCTGACATTGGGCCAGCGCCTGGGGGTGAGAAACAACAGTCCTGATTTGTCTTAATTCAAATCCTGGAAGTGCCAGCAAACAATGATGGACAGGTAATGTTATCTCGCCCACTATTTTTAGGTCATGTTCAATGAAAAGGTCACTAACTGAATTTACCTGGCCTTCGGTAGAATTTTCTGCTGGCACTAAGCCATAGTTAAACCAGCCTTCAACAACTCCCCTGAAGACTGTTTTGAAGTCTGAACAGGGAATAGTTACCAGCTTTTCGTTAAACATCATGGCTGCTTCCTCACTATAGGCTCCTCTTTCTCCCTGGAAACCAATTAATCCTCGTTGTCTTTCTTGAAGTTTTTTGCTCTCTTTGATTAAGTTCTTGATTAGTTGTTGAGAGAACTCTTCAGTTACAAAGCGTAATGAAAGCTTCTTTATGTTTAACAGGATGCTTTCTTCTCTTTGGGCATCTGTTATATTCTTCTTAAAATTTTTGGTTTGCAAAGCCAATTCCATCCGTTGGTCTATTAATTGCATTATTTTCTGGTCTAAATAGTCTATCTTTTCTCGCAACAAGGCTAATTCATCTTTCTGTTTCTGGGTTTCCTTTTGGCCTCGTTTTTTGCTTTTCATTTTTAGCCTCCTGAGTAAATTTGAGCAAAAAAAA
Organism: Candidatus Aminicenantota bacterium; assembly: GCA_037441785.1. Classification (GTDB taxonomy): domain Bacteria; phylum Acidobacteriota; class Aminicenantia; order Aminicenantales; family Saccharicenantaceae; genus Saccharicenans. Next base: position 8,872 of record JBBIRN010000005.1, read on the forward strand.
AGGGCCATGAGCTGTTCTTGACTCATGGCCCTCGTGGCGCTTTTTTATGGCCGGCTAAGGAGGGCCAGAGCCTCCCGTAAAGCTAAAGTAGAAGTAAAAGAGGTTTTTAAAGAGGTGTGTATAATGTATTTGGGGAGGGCGGAGAATTTTCATTATTTACTCTAACTCGTGAACTTTATGGTAATAAATTTTAAAAATTTTTTCAATGAACTTGACAAACAAAAAAAATTTTTTATAATCACCCCGAAATGGTTAAGATGCTTAAGGAATTTACACCCACCCACCAGTACTGGTGCTTTTGGTACTGGTTTACCATGAGGGTGGGTTGGTAAGGATTCCTTAAGCCGCAAAACCCTCAGAGACAAGGAAATCCCAAAACCCACCTATGGAAAACATAGGTGGGTTTTTTTTTGGAATTTTTGGAGGCGTTATGGAAGTTATCAAGGACCATGGGCTGTTGGTTATGTGGGAAGAAATTCCACTTGATTTATTTACCCCAGTTTCTGCCTTTTTTAAATTGCAAAAAATTGGTGCGAGATGTTTACTCGAGAGTGTAGAAAGAGGAGAGAACCTCGGCAGGTACTCGTTTATAGGATTGTCCCCAGAAAGAAAAATAGTAGTTAAAGGTTCTGAGCTAATAACTACTGAGAATAGGAGACACCTTACAAGAGGGACGGTCAAAGAAGTCATTGATTCTCTTCTGCAAGGGCAACAGGGACTCCCTCTGGACGAGGTTCCCTTCACTGGCGGCTGGGCCGGTTATATTGGTTATGATTTTGTAAACTTTCTGGAAGAAATAGATCTACCTGGGAATAACAACCCTTTCCCTGTTCTTTTTCTTTATCAATTTAATAATCTGTTGATTTTCGATCATGTAAAAAATACCGGAAAAATTTTGCTGATTGGGGAAGAAAAGGAGAAAAAAGAAATTGAAGAGAAATTAAATTCTATTCGAGAAGCCTTGCGTTTTCCGGGAGATTTAACTCCTGCCGAGTTTTTATTGGAGTCTAACTACAGTCCGATTCTTCAATCTAGTTTGAGCCAGGAAGATTTTGTCAAATGCGTTCAGAAAGCAAAAGATTACATTAGAGCCGGAGATATTTTCCAGGTAGTTTTGTCTATTCAGTTTCAGGGCGGAACGACCGCCAGCCCGTTTGATATTTATCGGACATTAAGGATGTTAAATCCTTCTCCCTACATGTTTTATTTTGATTTCGGCGATTTTCAATTAATAGGGAGCTCTCCGGAAGCTCATATGAAAGTCACAAAAAATAAGATTTTGCTGAGACCAATAGCTGGAACCAGAAAAAGGGGAAGCACACCAGGCCAGGAACTGGAGCTGGAAAAAGAATTGCGCGCTGATCCCAAGGAACAAGCTGAACACGTTATGTTAGTGGACCTGGCCAGAAATGATTTGGGCAAAGTATGCCGGCCCGGTACGGTACATGTTTCAGAATTTATGACGGT
>JBBIRN010000005.1:10364-25568 GCA_037441785.1 Candidatus Aminicenantota bacterium
ATGCACCTGGTTTCTCAGGTTGAGGGAGAACTCAAGCCAGACCAGACTTTTTTTGATTTATTGCAGGCCACCTTCCCGGCCGGAACCGTCACCGGGGCGCCCAAACTGAGAGCTATGGAAATAATTAAAGAATTAGAGCCTATAAATCGCGGCCCTTATGCTGGCATAGTCGGTTATCTGAGCTATAACGGACAGGTTGATTCCTGCATTGGCATCAGAATGATTGTTTTCCAGAAAGGCAAATTTTATTTACAGGCGGGAGCGGGAGTGGTCATTGGCTCAGACCCGCAAAAAGAATATCAAGAGGTCAGAAATAAAATCAGAGGAATGTACCAGGCCATTAAATTGGCCGAGCAGGGAGGTCCCCGATGATATTAATCATTGATAACCTGGATTCATTTGTTTACAACCTCTATCAAGAATTGAGTCTCAGCGGCCAGGATGTTTTAGTCCGGAGAAGAAACGCTATTTCCCTGGCTGAAATAATTGATCTTTCTCCTGATTATCTGGTTATTTCTCCTGGTCCAGGCCGGCCAGAAGAAGCTGAGGTTTGTAACCAGGCTATCAGGTATTTCACCGGACGGATTCCCATCCTGGGAGTTTGTCTTGGACATCAGTGTATAGCCCGGGTATTTGGCGCTGAAGTAGTTCAGGCTAAAAGAATCATTCACGGTCAGACTTCACTAATTTTCCATGATGGGCAGACTATCTTTTATGACCTAACCAATCCCTTGGAAGCAACCAGGTATCATTCCTTACTGGTGAGTGAGGAAAATTTACCAACAGAGATAGAAATCTCCGCTTATACGGCTGAGGGAGAGATCATGGGCTTGAGAATAAAGGGGACCAGAACTGAAGGAGTTCAGTTTCATCCCGAATCTTTTTTAACAAAAGAAGGGAGGAAACTCATCAATAATTTTCTGGAACTCGGGAGGCCAGAATGATTGAACAAACTTTAAAAATGGTTTGTGATGGCGTTGATCTTGATGTCAACACTGCAGAAGAAGCAGCCAGAGAAATTTTAGAGGGGCAAGTCAGTCCGGTTCAACTCTCTGCTTTTTTGGTGGGGCTAAAAATGAAAGGAGAAACGAGCGAGGAAATTCTGGGTTTTGTAAAGGTACTGAGAGAAAAGGCCATCAAATTAGAGGTTAATTCGAAAGAGCCCATAGACCTATGCGGGACAGGCGGTGATGGAAAACAGTCCTTCAACATTTCTACCATTTCAGCTTTCGTGGTGGCAGGAGCGGGAGTGAAGGTGGCCAAACATGGAAATCGAGCTGTTTCCGGCAAGTGTGGTAGTACTGACTTGATTGAAGGGCTGGGAGTAAAAATTCCAGAGCGACCGGAACAGGTTTGTAAATCCTTAGAGGAAATTGGCTTTGGTTTTATTCATGCTCCTTATTTTCATCCGGCATTGAGACATATTATGCCAGTCAGAAGAGAATTGGGCCTGAGAACTATTTTTAATCTGCTCGGTCCGCTGATCAACCCGGCTCGGGTAAAAAGGCAATTAATCGGGTTTTTCAATGATCAGGCGATGAGAAAGGCGGCGCACGTAGTCAAAAGGCTTGGTGGGAGAAGATATCTTTTAGTCCACTCCGCAGATGGTTTAGACGAGATTTCCGTTTCTGCTCCAACTTCTGCCATTCTGGTTGAAGAAGGAAAGATTCAGGAGATGGAAATTATTCCAGAAGATTATGGTTTTAAACGAACTAACGCCAGAGTTGTAGCCAGCTCCCTGCAAGAAAACCTAAAAATTCTATTTAGCATTCTGAACAGAGAAAAATCTGTGCACCGTGATTTTGTTTTGATAAATGCCGGGGCCGCCATCTTTGTGGCCGGCCAAGCTTCAGACTTAAAGGAAGGAGTGGACATGGCCAGAGAATCAATTGATTCAGGGAAAGCCTTTAAAACTTTGCTGGGCTTTATGAAGCTACATCAGGAGGCCTGAATGAATTTTTTAGAGGAGATTAAAAAGACGCTGGAGCTTAAAACAGGAGAACCGGTGGTGAGCCTGGAGAACAGGACCAGGCCGCTTTCTCTTTCGGCTTTTATAAGACAAAAGAACGGTTTGATTGGAGAATTTAAAAGAGCAACTCCCACCAAAAAATTTAATCCGGTTCTTTCTCCTTCTGAAGTGGCACGACTTTATCAGAGATATGGATTCTCGGCTGTGTCGGTCGTTGTGGAAAACAGATATTTTTTGACCACAGAACAAGATTTAGCCGATGTGAGAAAGGCTGTGGATATCCCGGTTCTAAAAAAGGGCTTTTTCCTTTACGAGCATCAAATAATAGAAGCCAGAAATCAAGGGGTAGACAGTGTTTTATTGATTGTGGCCTTACTCGGTCGGGAGAGGCTCATTTCTCTGTGGGAAAAATGTCAGGAATTAGAGCTTGAACCAGTGGTAGAAATACATAGTTTGGAAGAGATAGAAACTATTGCCGACTTACCGCTGTCAATAGTTGGCATCAACAACCGGGATTTGAAATCGTTAACAGTGGACCTGGCTCAGGGAGAAGCGGCGCTCCGGGAATTAAAAAGAAGAAAGATCGGAGAGCTTCATATTGTAGAGAGTGGTTTAAAGGAAGCAAACGACCTCAGACATTTCAGACAGCTAGGGGCGGACGGCTTTTTGATTGGTGGTTGTTTTATGGAAGCGGTGGATCTAACAAAAAAGATTGAAGAGATCACTGGAGGGTTGACCGGATGACCAGAATCAAAATTTGTGGAATTACCAACCTGGAAGATGCTCTCCTGGCCGTCAAATATGGAGCCGAGGCCATTGGGTTCGTTTTCTCTGAGAGTCCCAGGAGAATTAGTAAAGAACAGGCCAGAAAAATCATTGCGGAGCTTCCTCCGTTAATCATCAAGGTAGGCGTTTTTGTGGACGAAGACCCACAATGGGTAAAAGAATTAACAGAAGAATTAAATCTTGATCTTCTGCAGTTTCATGGTCAGGAAAACGAAGATTATCTCCGGCAGTTTTCAGGCAAAGCTTTTAAAGCCTTCAGGATAAAAGAAGCTTCTGACCTCAATAAAATTGCCAGCTCCAGATGCCGTTTTTTCCTTTTGGATTCAGCTTTTAAGGGAAAGCCATTTGATTGGCAAATAGCGGTTAAGGCCAAACAGTTTGGAAAATTTTTCCTGGCTGGCGGTCTGAATCCAGACAATGTAGAAGCTGCATTGAAAATAGTTCAACCCTTTGGTGTGGATGTGTCTTCAGGTGTTGAACTTTACCCGGGCAAGAAAGATAAAAAGCGAATGAAAGAATTTATCAGGAGGGTAAAATTATGGGATTATCAACAGGCAAATATGGAGAATTTGGCGGAAGATTTGTTCCCGAAACTTTAATGGGACCGCTGTTAGAGCTGGAGAAAGAATTTATTTCAGCTCTCAAAGACCCGGTGTTTGAAAAGGAGCTTGATTATTATTTGAAAAATTACTGCGGCCGCCCCACGCCCTTATATCTGGCTGAAAATTTATCACGTCTGTATGGGGTCAAAATTTATTTAAAACGTGAAGATTTAAACCACACCGGTGCACATAAAATTACTAACTGCCTGGGACAGGCTCTTTTAGCCAAACGGCTGGGTAAAAGAAGACTGGTGGCGGAAACAGGGGCCGGGCAGCATGGGGTCGCAGTGGCCACAGTAGCGGCACTCTTTGGCTTTGAATGTGTTATCTACATGGGCGAAAAGGATATGCAAAGGCAAGCGGTCAATGTAAAAAAGATGCATCTTTTAGGAGCCGAAGTCATTGGTGTCAGTTCTGGTTCTAAGACCTTAAAAGATGCTACGAATGAAGCTATGCGTGACTGGGTGGCTAATGCCCGAACGTCTCATTATCTTCTTGGGTCGGCGGTCGGTCCTCATCCTTATCCGCTGATAGTCAGACAATTTCAGTCAGTTATCGGAAAAGAAGTAAAAAGACAGATCAGAAAATATGAAGGTCGATATCCCGATTATTTAGTAGCCTGTGTTGGGGGTGGGTCAAATGCCATTGGCCTTTTTTATCCGTTTTTAAAAGAAAAACGGGTGAAAATGATAGCTGTGGAGGCAGCCGGGCAGGGTGAGCATACTCCCTATCATGCTTTGTCCCTGCTCAAGGGCAAAAAAGGAATTTTGCATGGCGCTTTTACTTATTTTCTTCAGGATGAAGACGGACAGGTCCTTGATTCTTATTCCATCTCAGCTGGACTGGACTATCCCGGAGTGGGACCGGAGATTGCTTTTTTAGTGAATTCAGGTCGGATTAAGCCTGATTATGTAGATGATAACGAGGCTCTTACAGCCTTCCAGGAAACAAGTAAGTTAGAAGGAATAATTCCTGCTCTTGAATCCTGCCATGCCCTGGCCTGGGTCAAAAAGTTTAAACATTTTCAAAAAGAAGAGGTGGTGGTGGTGAATCTTTCCGGACGTGGCGATAAAGATCTGGTAAGAATGGAGCAAAACTATGACTGACTTAGAAAAATACACCCATAACTTAAAAGACAACCATCGGAAAGCACTGGTTTTATTTTTTTCGGCTCTTTATCCTGACCCCGAAAAATTTGCTCAGCTTCTAATGGCCGCTCAGTCTGCTGGAGCAGATTTGCTGGAGATTGGTTTGCCGTTTTCAGACCCGGTAGCTGACGGTAAATACATTCAACATTCCTCGGAATGGGTGTTGAAAAAAGGTTATCGGTTGGCTGATTTTATTCGTTTCTATAAAGAGGTGCGAAAAGAATTACATCTGCCTGTAGTGATCATGAGTTATCTTAATCCGGTTTTTCAATACGGGCTTGAACGATTTGCTGACTTTATGTCAGAAGAAAGAATTGCTGGAATACTTTTTCCTGATTTGCCAGTGGAAGAAACTCGGTTTATTAAAGATCATTTCTCCCGGAGACATATTTCTTTGGTGCAGATGGCGGCTCCCTCAACGGATGATTTGCGTCTCAGAAGAATTGCTCAGGCCTCCAGTGGGTTTATCTATATGGTCTCAATTTACGGGGTAACAGGGCAGGAATCAGAAATAGATGATGAAGTGAGGAAAAAAATTATGGAACTGCGGAATATAACAGATAAACCAGTTTATGCTGGATTTGGTATTTCCACTCCCGCTCAAGCCCAGACTTTAGCCAGACAGGTTGATGGAATTATTTTGGGCAGTGCTCTAATCAGGTTTATTAAAGGCAAAGAAAACAAATTCAGGTTGGAAGAGGTCAGAGATTTTATTGGTGAATTGAGGAGTGTCCTATGAACCAAGGAAAAATGATGGTCTGGAGGCAGCGACTATGCAGAAGAATGAAAAAAAACAAATGCGTGTCTCGAATTTAAAGGAGAACAAAAATGGTCATTGTCATGAAAGCAGGAGCTTCAATTAAATCCATTTCTGCCGTCCTAAAGAAAGTTAATGAGCTGGGCTTAAAACCGCATGTTTCCAAGGGAAAAGAAAGAACGATTATAGGTGTGATCGGCCGGTTAACCGTTGAGCCGGAGTATTTTGAAAACCTGCCTGAGGTGGAGAAAGTTGTTCGTATCTTAAGCCCGTTCAAATTAGCCAGCCGGGAGATAAAACAGGAAAACACAGTCATCAGAATAAACGGAAAAGGAGAAATTGGAGGAGATCAGATCACCATAATGGCTGGTCCCTGTGCTGTGGAAAGCCGAGAACAGATATTAGAAACAGCTTTGGCCCTGAAAGAATTAGGGGTCAAGATAATAAGGGGTGGTGCTTATAAACCCCGCACTTCACCTTATGCCTTTCAAGGCTTAGAAGACAAAGGTCTGGAGTATCTTGAAGAGGTTAAAAGAGTAACAGGACAGGCAGTAGTGACTGAGGTGCTCTCAGTAGAAGATGTGGAAAAAGTCAGCCAGGTGGCCGATATATTGCAGGTGGGAGCCAGGAATATGCAGAATTATCCACTTTTAAAAGCTCTGGGGAAAACAGACCGTCCTGTTTTATTAAAAAGAGGGATGATGTCCACTTTAGAGGAGTTATTAATGTCAGCTGAATATATTCTCTCTCACGGCAATCCACGGGTGATTTTGTGTGAACGAGGAATCAGAACTTTTGAAAAATACACTCGGAACACGTTTGATATTTCTGCCATTCCCCTGCTGAAAAAGTTGAGCCATTTGCCTGTAATTGCGGACCCGAGTCATGGAACAGGTGTAAGGGATCTGGTTTTACCTGTTAGCAAAGCCGCGCTGGCTGCGGGAGCTGACGGCTTGCTGGTAGAGGTTCATCCCGACCCGTTATCTGCTCTGAGTGATGGGTTTCAATCCCTGGACCTTAAGGATTTTGCCAGAATGATGGAGGAGTTGAAAACAGTTTCCTCAGCTTTGGGGAGAAAGCTATGAAGCCTGATTTTTTTATCATTGGCTTAGGACAGATGGGTGGCTCTCTGGCTCTGGCTATTAAAAAGAAAAAAATAGCCCGGAAAGTTTACGGCTTAGATGTGGAATATCGGCCGGAATTTGGTCGCCTTTTAGATGCTTATGTCGCTGACTTGGAAGAAGGAATAAAGAAGTCTGATGTTATTGTGCTGGCTACTCCGTTGATGACCATAAAAAAATTTATAAGGAAAATAGGTCCCATAATGGAGGAAAAGCAGATATTGATTGATACGGGCAGTACCAAGAGAGAAATCATAAAAGAGATGAACAAATTCTCCGACCGGTCTATGTTTGGCGGCCATCCCATGGTGGGCACGGTCAAGCAGGGGACCAAAGCCTGGAATCCAGAATTATTCTCAGGAAAGCCGTTTTTCCTGTGTCGGCCAGGGGATAAGATCAATCAGGAGAGTTTAGAAAAAGTGAGAAAAATAATAGAAGCATTAGGCGCTATTCCCATAGAAGTCTCAGCCGCAGCTCATGACCGATATGTCGCCTTAACCAGTCAATTACCGTATTTTATTTCTCTGGCTCTTTTTTCCCTTTTTCTAAAAAAGTCCCGGCGGAATAAGGAAATTGAAGATTTTATAGCCACAGGATTTTTGGGCGCGACCCGCCTTAGCTTGACGACGCCTGCCGTGGGGTTCGGTATGCTTTTAACTAACCAGGATAACGTGGCCAGTATAGCTGAAGAATTCAGCCAAGAATTGAAATATCTAGCGGGTTTGATGAAGAAGAAAAGCTTAGAAAAGAAAATAGCCCAGATTTGCTCAGAAGCTGGAAAAAGGAGAGAATTGTATGAAAAAGCTTTCCCAAAAAATTAATAGAATAGAGGGTGAGATAAATCCGCCGGCGGATAAATCTATAACTCACAGAGCAGTTATCATAGGCGCACTGGCCAAAAAAGGCTTAAGGATAAATCGGGCTCTCATCTCAGGTGATACTCTATCTACGGTGGATTGTTTTCGTAAATTAGCCAAAGAAATCACTATTAAAGGAAATGAAATTTATGTCTCGCCGGGTCCTTTAAAGGAACCTTTGGATATTCTTAACTGCCAAAATTCGGGCACTACCGCCCGGCTCTTAGCTGGGCTGCTTGCGGCCCAGCCTTTTTTTTCGGTTATTGATGGAGATAGTTCCCTTCGTCAGAGGCCAATGAAAAGGATAGTGGAACCTTTGAGTTTGATGGGAGCCAGGATATTTGGCCGTCAAGAAGGCTCCTTTCTTCCGCTGAGTATCAAAGGCGGTGAGCTGCAAGCCATTGATTATGAACTTCCCGTTGCCAGTGCTCAGGTAAAATCGGCTATTTTGCTGGCCGGTCTTTTTGCCCGGGGACAAACTACCGTCAGAGAAAAAATAAAAACCAGAGACCATCTGGAAAGGATGCTCCAGTATTTCGGTCAGGAAATAAGCCTGGAAGAAAAGGCGGTCAAAATCCGCGGGAAAAATGAGATAGAAGGCGGAGAAGTAGCGGTTCCAGGGGATATTTCTTCTGCGGCCTTTTTGATCACAGCCGCGGTGCTAATTCCGAGGTCTCGCCTGATTGTGCGGCAGGTTAATTTTAATCCAACCAGGACAGGTTTCATCAAAAAGCTTGTTCAAATGGGAGCCAGGCTATCAGTTTTAAATTTAAGAGAAGAATATAACGAAGAAGTAGCTGACCTGGAAGTCAGGTTCAGTGAGCTGAAGGCAGTAGAGATTACTGCTGAAGAAGTTCCGTCTTTAGTTGACGAGATTCCTTTAATTGCTCTTTTGGCCACTCAGGCGGAAGGCGTGACGCGAATTCGCGGAGCTAAAGAATTAAGATACAAGGAATGTGACCGCCTTCATGCTCTTTACCTTAACCTGCGGAGAATGGGGGCCAGAATTGAGGAACAAGAAGATGGATTAATAATTGAGGGGCCAACAAGATTAAAGGGAGCAGAAGGGCAGAGCTTTAATGACCATCGCCTGGCTATGACTTTGGTAATAGCGGCTTTGATAGCAGAAGGAGAAACGTCCGTTGATAATCTTGATTGTATCCAGATTTCCTATCCAGAATTCTGGCAACATCTTAAGGCCATAAGCCATTGAGGATTAAATTATGTTTACTTTTCGGTATAAACTGGGTTTAGTTGGTTATCCGCTCCAGCATTCCCTTTCTTCCCTGCTTTTCCACGAAATAGCTCTCAAGGAGAATTTGCCCTTAAGGTATACCCCCTGGGAAATTAGCCCGGTCCATGCCGAAAATTTTTTCCGCTGGCTGAAACGGTCGGATATTTGCGGAATTAACGTTACCATCCCCTTTAAAGAACGGATTATGAGCTATCTTGATCAACTTGACGAAACAGCCCGAATAATAGGAGCAGTGAACGTAGTAAAAAAGGTGGGAGAGGAATGGCATGGCTATAACACTGACTGGTATGGTTTTGCTGAATCGTTGAAAAGAATAGGGCATCAGCCCAGCAGAACTTTAATTTTTGGTGGAGGTGGAGCGGGGCGGGCCGTTTTGTATGCGGCTGTGGCTATAAGTTGTAGGAAGGTGACCGTCGTAGAAAGAACAGAAGAAAAAGCCAGGAAGTTGAGGCAAGATTTTTCACCTTTGCTGAAACTTAAAGTTATTAAGTGGGATAGTAGCTGTTTGGCTGAAGAAATTGAAGCGGCTGATTTAGTGGTAAATGCTACCCCAATAGGTTTACCCGGCTGGTCTGGCTCCTTTCCGCTAAAAATGTCTTTTTCTGGTAGCGGCAAGATATTTTTTGACCTGATTTACAAGCCAGGAGTAACTCCTTTTATGACTATCGGGCTGAGTCATGGAGCCAGAGCTGTTAACGGGCTTGATATGCTCCTGCTTCAGGCCATGAAATCTCTGGAAATCTGGACTGGAGTAAAAACTTCATATCAGAGATGGCAGGAGGCCTATCAGAAAATACGGGAATCTAAAACCAAATAATTAAGAACAGAGGAGTTAAAAAATGTTACGTTATCTGACAGCTGGTGAATCACACGGTAAAGCCCTGGTGGGCATCCTGGAAGGTATGGTAGCCGGCGTAAAAGTGGATGAAGAAAATATTGCCCAGGAACTCAGACGCCGTCGGAACCATTATGGCCGGAGCTCGCGCATGGCTCTGGAGGATGAGAAATTTGAAATTCTCAGCGGTGTGAGGGACGGGTTGACTACTGGAGCTCCTATTGCTGTTATCATTCAAAACCGGGACATAAAGGAATTGGAAGATTTTTCCCCCCGTCCCGGGCATGCTGATTTAGCCGGCTGTGTTAAATATGGATTTAAAAATATTCATCTGGTGGCTGAAAGAGCCAGTGCCCGGGAAACAGCTTTGCGTGTGGCTCTGGGAGCTATAGTTAAAAGTTTTCTCCAGGAGTTTAAAGTCAAGTTTGTATCTCATACGGTAGAAATTGGCGGAATTATGAACAAGAAGATTCATTCTTTTGCTGAGATAGAAAAGCACCGTTTTGCTTCACCCCTTTTTTGCCTGGAAAATGATACGGAAAAAGAGATGATGTCTATGATTCAGCAGGCGGCGGATAAAGGCGACTCGGTGGGAGGAACGACAGAAATAAGAGTGCAAGGCTTACCGGCTGGCCTTGGTTCTTTTGTCCATTATGACCGTCGTTTTGAGTTTAGAATTGGCGGGGCTTTGCTTTCAATCCCCGCGGTCAAAGGAATAGAAATCGGGGAGGTCAGGCCTTTTGGTTCAGAAAATAATGACCCTATTCAGGTTGAAGACGGAAAAATCAAAAGGTTGAAAAATGATGCCGGAGGTTTGGAAGGCGGGATGAGCAATGGTCAGGAGGTAGTCATTAAGTTAAAAGTAAAACCAGTTCCTTCTCTTAGGTATCCAGTAGATTCGGTGAATTTAAAAACCTTAACTGCAGCCAAAACGCCGGTTTTAAGGGCTGATGTGTGTGTTGTACCGGCGGTCGGTATTGTGGCGGAAAATGTTCTTGCTCTGGAAATTGGCAGTCTTTTTTTAGAAAAGTTTGGTGGCGATTCATTACCGGAAGTAAAACGAAACTGGTTATCCTATCTCAAAGAAACCGGAGCAGTAAATTGGAGAATTGAAGAATGAACATCATCCTTACCGGCTTTATGGGGACAGGAAAAAGTACGGTGGGCAGATTGTTAGCCAACCAATTAGGTCGTTTTCATCTGGATACCGACGAGATGGTGGAGTTTAAAACTGGTAAATCAATCAAGAACATATTTGAGCAATGGGGAGAAGCCTATTTCAGACAGTTTGAAAAATCGGTGGTCAAAGACATCTGCCGTAATGAAAGAAAGACAGTAATCTCTACTGGTGGGAAAACGTTGCTGGATGAAGAAAATTTCGCCAGGCTGTCTGAAACCGGCCTGGTATTTACGTTGATTGACAATCCGCACAATTGCTGGGAAAGGGTAGGAGATTCATTTAACAGACCTTTGATAAAAAATTTTGATTGGGATGGATTTTTAGCCCTGTATAGGCAAAGAGAAAAGTTATATCAGAGCTTGCCAAATAAAATCCAGATAGAAGGCCTTTCTTCAGAAGAGGTGATGAAAAAACTTCTTGGCTTTTTAAGCGCAAAGACGGGTGAATTCGAAATCAGTCACGGAAAACAAAAAACAGTGGTAAGTATGGAAAGGTTCATAGACCTTAAACCTCGCGCCTTAGTGGAAAACAACCCGGCAAAACTTTTTGTGGTCTACGATAAAAAAGTGACCCGGGCTCTGGAAATAAAGGCTACTGAAGAAAAGGTGTTTACCTTGCCCTTGGCAGCTACAGACGTCAACAAAAATCTACGGCAGGCAGAAAAAATCTGGAAATGGTTATTGGTCAACGAAGTCAAGAGAGATTCTGTTTTGATTTCGGTCGGGGGTGGAGTCATTGGTGACCTGGCTGGTTTTGTTTCTTCAACTATTTTAAGGGGTATAAAGCATTTTCATCTGCCAACAACTTTATTGGCTATGGTTGATTCTTGCCTGGGCGGGAAAAATGGAATTAACTACGGGGCTTTTAAGAACTCTCTTGGTACTTTTTCTCTGCCAGAGCGAGTTATCATTAATCCATTTTTTTTAACTTCTCTTAAAAAGTTAGACTTGTCTACGGGATTGGTTGAGGCCGTGAAAGCTGGACTGATCGGTGATGCTGGTCTGGTTGATTTAATTGAGGAAAAGCTGGACCTAATCTGGAAAAAGGACATAGCTACACTGGAAGAAGTTATCTGGCGAGCTCTTCAGGTTAAAAGAGCCATAGTGGAAGAAGACCTTTACGAGACAGGGAATAGAAAGAAGTTAAATTTAGGTCATACCCTCGGTCATGCCCTGGAAGCTTATCATGATTATCAGATATCACATGGCCAGGCCGTGGCCATTGGCCTTCTTTATTCTTTGAGGCTGTCAGAACTGTTAGGCTTGGTTGATTCCTCGGTTCGAGAGAGGTTGAAAAAACTTTTTTCCCGGCTGGACTTGGATATGAGAATTCATGGTCAGAAAGCTGAGCTGTTGAAGTTAATGGGCCAGGACAAGAAAACCACCGAGCGGGGTCTTGATTTTGTCTTGTTCAGCGCTAATTCTGGAGTAATCCTTAAAAATAATATTGACAAAAAATTAATGTTAGAAGCCATGGAGGAAGTAATCGATGAAAATATTGATAATTAACGGTCCGAACCTTAATTTTCTTGGACGAAGAAAAGAAGAAATTTATGGACAGATGTCCCTGGAGGAGATAAATCAACGCCTGGTGGAAAAAGCCAGAGCTCTCAATATGCGAGTTGAATTTTTCCAGAGTAACAGCGAAGGCAAGATGATCGACAGGATACAACAAGCGGCAGATGTTTATGACGGCTTGATAATAAATCCGGGTGCTTTGACGCATTATTCCTATGCCCTGAGAGATGCCCTGGAATCTTTATCCATTCCTGTTATTGAAGTTCATCTGAGTAACATTTTTGCCCGGGAAGATTTCAGGCAAAAAAGCGTCACTGCTCCAGTTTGCGCGGGAATCATAGCTGGGTTTGGCTGGAAATCCTATCTTGTCGCTTTAGAGCTTTTTTACCAGGGGTTAATTCAATCGGAAAAAAGGGGCTAAAGGAAGGAGAAAAAAGCTCTAAAAGTGGAAAAATTGGCGGTTTAATGGTAAATTTTATCTGGCTCTGAAGCTCCTTTTAGGCTGAACGTGGGCGGTTAGCTCAGCTGGGAGAGCGCGGCGTTCGCAACGCTGAGGTCGGGGGTTCGAGTCCCCTACCGTCCACCATTTTTTTTAATAGGGCAGGATGGCTTTTACGGAGCTTTCTTTCCCAGTGTTTCGGGCCAATTTTATTTATTAAATTTTAGGATAAGAAAAGGCCAATGCAGAACTTATGGATACTGGCTGGAACAGCCGCTTCTATCGGGCTGGTTCATACGGTCATTGGTCCGGACCATTATCTGCCTTTCATTGTCATAAGCCGGGCGAGGAAGTGGTCGTTGCCCAAGACTCTGTTTATTTCTTTTCTTTGCGGATTGGGGCATGTGCTCAGCTCGGTGGTGCTGGGTTTTCTGGGCATTGCTCTGGGGCTGGCTGTTGGCCACCTGGAAAAAGTGGAGTCTGCCCGGGGTAATATCGCTTCCTGGCTGCTCATAGGCTTTGGCCTGGCCTACATGGTCTGGGGACTGAGGAAGGCTTACCGTTCGCAGCCTCATGAGCATGTTCATTACCATCCCGATGGAGAAGTTCACGCCCATGTTCATACCCACGAGAATGACCATGTTCATCCCCATGTTCCGGTGGGCGAGGACGGGAGTCTTCAGCGGAGCGAAGATGCCAGCGAGGGGCCGGTTCGGAGTCAGGTTCATCATCAGGAAACGAAAAAAGAAAACATCACCCCCTGGGTCCTGTTTTTGATTTTTGTTTTCGGGCCGTGTGAACCGCTCATCCCGCTGGTGATGTATCCAGCGGCTCAGCATTCCACCAGCGGCGTGATTATGGTCACGGCTGCTTTTGGCCTGACCACTATCCTGACCATGCTGACCATCATCAGCCTTTCAGCCTGGGGCTTGAGCTTTGTGCGGCTGGGAGCACTGGAACGCTATTCCCATGCCTTAGCTGGTGCCATCATCCTTATTTCCGGACTGGCCGTGCAGTTTCTGGGACTGTAAAGGCAGCGGTTTAATAGCCCGCGCTTTAATGACCTGCGGCTTAAAATATCTTAAAATCTCCGAGCTGCCTGCAGCCTGAAAATTAAATCAGCCCGCTGAAAAGGCTAATTTGTCAATTTACTGGACCGCTTGTCTCGGTACTTTTTCCCATCACGCTTTCCAGAAAAAGTTTTTCCAGGTCTGGAGCCGGCACCTGTTTTAGGTTCTGGGAAATCATCTCATCTTGAAGAAGTTTTTCCAAACTGCCAGCCAGGTGAGCGAAACCTTTATCTCTGAATTCTTCTCCCAGTATCAGCCTGGCTTTTTCGCCGGCGGCCGGGTTTTCTTTAATTAATTTTGCTACCTGCCAGGCAGTCTTCAGCTGTTCAATTTCTCCGTGACAGACTACCTGACCTTCGTTTATCAGAATCACCTCCTCGCAGAGGCGTTCTACTTCCGGTAGAAGATGAGAAGAGAGAAAAATGGTCTGGCCGGCCTGTTTAAGTTCCATAATCAGATTCCTGATTTCGTGCATGACGATGGGGTCAAGGCCAGTGAAAGGTTCATCAAAAATCAGAAGGTCAGGCTGGCCAAGGATGGCCACAGCCAGGGCTACTTTTTGTACCGTGCCCTTGGACAGGTTTTTAAGACGCCGGTCAAGGTGCTCAGTGAGAGCCAGCTTTTCGGCCAGGCGCTGAATTTCACGGGCTGATTCCTCCCAGGTCAGACCTTTGTTCCTGGCCACCAGATAAAGTGTTTCCCTGGGGGTAAGAAACGGAAAAAGTCCAGCAAGCTCCTGTAAATAGCCAATGTCCGGGTGTTGGCGGTGCTGCGGGCTTTGCTGGCCTGTAACAAACTCAACTGTGCCAGATTCGGGCCGCAAGAAATTAAGGATGATTTTTATGGTGGTTGATTTACCGGCCCCGTTCGGTCCGAGAAAGCCGGTTATTTTCCCCGGTTTTATGGCTATATCCACTCCTTTAAGAGCCTCCTGGGTTTTTCTTTTCAGGAAGCCTTCCTGGAATGTCTTTTTAAGCCCGCTGGCTTTGAGCAAAAACCCGCTCTCCGCGCCAGCTTCTATCAATTTCAGGTTCTTTTTGTCGGCCTGATTCTGGAATAAGGTATAAGCGCAGATAATAAAAAAGAAGGAAAAAGCCAAAAGCACGATTAATTGCCAGGTCCGAAATTGATCCCGGAGAGGCAGAATTAGCAACCAGACGATATTTTTCAGGGTGAGGTTGTTAGCCTGGCCTGATTCAATGACCCGCAGGAAGCCGAATGATTTTTCTGCCAGGATGATGGCCAGAACCTCCAGGAGCAGAATAACGGCAAAATTAGCTGCCCCTTTAAGCCTGTTAGCCAGCAAAATTCCCAGAGAAGTAAAGTAAAAAGTCAGGATGAACCCACGAAGCAATGAAATGAATACCTGACCAGAAAGCTGGGGGTCCGGGCTGGCCAGAATCATAATGGCAGAGGAAATTCCCAGCAGGGCGTAGATGGAAAAAATTATTAAAACCACAGCCAGGGCTTTCCCTATAAAAAAGCGGTTAGCCGGGAAGCGGCTTAAGAAGGGATAAATCTGATTTTGCTCAAACTCCTCACGGATTAGCCCGCTGCTCAGCAGCACGGAGAGCAGTGGAAAAACCAGGGCAGACTGGCGGGCAGCTTCTTCTGGAGAAACAGCCACGAACACCAGGTAAAGAGCGTAGACTAAAAAAGCGGCACTTA